>NZ_JBSPTN010000026.1:0-1424 GCF_053850495.1 Pseudomonas sp. CFBP 5748 | reverse complement strand
GCCATCCCTTTCAAGGTCTTAGGTAAAATCCCCTGAAGTTTCTATCAGGGATACCAGAACGATGTGGGCCGATGTTCTAGCGCGTTTCGAGAAAAAAGCACCTGCCAGCGTTATGGCCAAATTGGCGCTGGAGCACGCTATTGCCCCTGAGTGGGTCGATCAGGTCTTCGAAGAACATCGGCAACGGCAGTATTCTCGTGAGCTACTGTTCTCGACCATCATCAAGCTGATGTCCCTTGTTTCATTGGGTTTGAAGCCATCCCTGCACGCCGCGGCGCGGCAACTGGAAGATCTTCCTGTCAGCCTGGCGGCCCTCTACGACAAGATCAGTCGTACCGAGCCAGCTTTGTTGCGCGCCCTGGTCACGGGCTGTGCGCAGCGCCTGGCTCCAACCATCAAGGAGTTGGGTTGCACGACGATGTTGCCGGGTTGGCAGGTTCGGGTGGTGGACGGTAATCACTTGGCATCCACTGAGAAACGACTGGGGGCTTTACGCCACGAGCGCGGCGCCGCTCGGCCCGGGTTTTCGGTGGTTGTCTACGACCCCGACCTGGATCAAGTCATCGACCTGCAGGCATGTGAAGATGCCTACGCAAGCGAGCGTGTTTGTGTGCTGCCTCTCTTGGCCGATGCCGAGCCGGGCCAGGTGTGGCTGGCTGATCGACTCTATTGCACGCTCCCGGTCATGGAGGCTTGCGAACAGGTCAAAACCTCCTTTGTCATTCGTCAACAAGCCAAGCATCCGCGCTTGATTCAAGAGGGTCATTGGCAAGAACCCGTGCCTGTGGGCGCGGGCACTGTGCGTGAGCAGATCATTCAGGTCAGAGGCGGTTATCAGTGTCGGCGTGTCGAACTGACGCTTCATTCGCCAACAGACTCGGGTGACAGCAGCTTGATGTTCTGGAGCAACCTGCCTGAAAGCGTCAGCGCGCAGCAGATCGCGGAACTCTATCGCCGCCGCTGGAGCATTGAAGGCATGTTCCAGCGACTGGAAACAATCCTGGAAAGTGAAATCGAAACCCTTGGTAGCCCAAAGGCTGCATTGCTCGGGTTCACTACTGCGGTGTTGGCCTACAACGTCCTGGCCGTACTCAAACGAAGCGTCGAGCAAGCTCATCAGGCTTCCCAGCCTGCCGGCTGGGAAGCCTCAACCTATCACTTGGCGGTTCAGGTCCGGAGTGGTTATGAAGGCCTGCAAATTGCGCTGCCCTCGGAATGTTTTCCCGTCATACCTCTGGAAAAACTGGCCCAGCGCTTGTTGGAACTGGCCAGAAACATCCAACCAAAACAAGTTGCGAAAAATCCCCGGGGCCCCAAGGTGCCTAAACCCAAAACATGGGTGCAAGGCACTGCGGTGCATGCACATGTTTCAACGGACCGGGTAATCAAGGCCGCCAAAACGAAAAGACCTTGAAAGGGATGGC
>NZ_JBSPTN010000025.1:0-2427 GCF_053850495.1 Pseudomonas sp. CFBP 5748 | reverse complement strand
GTATGCGTCCGGCCAACACACCTTCCTGACCCCGACGCCAAAGGCGATGGTGTCCACCTGATTTAAGTGGACACCATTTCTAGCCTTTTAAGCGGGTCTTTCATGCAGCCACAACGCCGTTCTTACTCCAAATCCTTCAAGGCCCAGGTCATTCAAGAGTGTTCCCAGCCCGGGGCCTCGATTGCCAGCGTTGCGCTGAGCCACAGCCTCAACGCGAACCTCGTCCATAAATGGATTCGAGTGCAAACGCAGAAAGCCATGGCGCTGCAACCTGCTTTCATTCCGCTGCCCTTGCAGTTAGCCGGAGCAAATTCGCAAGCCACGTCATCGACTATCTGCCTCGAAATCCCACACCCGCGCGGCACCGTGAAAGTGAACTGGCCGACCGAAAGCGCCGCTGCCTGTGCCACCTTTCTGCGAGATCTGTTGCGATGATCCGCATCGACGCCATCTGGCTCGCCACTGAGCCCATGGACATGCGCGCCGGTACCGAGACCGCGCTAGCCAGAGTGATCGCGGTCTTCGGTGCGGCGAAGCCGCACTGCGCTTATTTGTTTGCCAATCGCCGGGCCAATCGCATGAAAGTGCTGGTACACGATGGGATTGGTGTTTGGTTGGCCGCACGTCGCTTGAACCAGGGCAAGTTTCACTGGCCAAGCCTTCGACAAAGCAGCGAAATGCAGTTGGATACCGAACAACTTCAGGCCTTAGTGCTCGGACTACCTTGGCAACGTGTTGGAGCCGGCGGTGCAATCACGCTGCTTTAAAAACTGTAATTAGCGTCTTGGCTGGCTGTCGCAAGTGGCCTGCTTTGGTAAAATCCACGGCATGACGTCCTCACCCAATCTCGATCAAATGACTCCCGACCAGCTACGTGCATTCGCTGCGCAGTTGCTGTCGCAAGTCGAGACCTTGGGCAAGACGGTTGAAACCATGGGCAAGACAGTTGACACCATGGGCAAGAAGATCAACCGCGATCAAACGGTGATCGAGAAACTGACCCACGAAATCGCGCAACTCAAGCGTTTGAAGTTTGCCAAGCGTAGCGAGCAGATGAATCCTGAGCAGGCCAGTCTGCTCGATGACCTGATCGATACCGATATCGCGGCGATTGAGGCCGAGCTTCAAGCCTTGCAAATAGCGCCAGCGACGACCGAGAAAAAGCAAAAGCCCAAGCGCACGGCATTGCCGGCGGAATTCCCACGCACATTGATCCATCATGAACCGGACAACACTCGCTGCCCTTGCGGCTGCGCACTCAAGCGTATCGGTGAAGACGTCAGCGAAAAGCTGGACTACACACCAGGCGTGTTCACCGTCGAACGCCATGTTCGTGGCAAGTGGGTTTGCGATGACTGCGAAACGCTGATCCAAGCGCCCGTACCGGCGCAGGTCATCGACAAAGGTATCCCAACGGCAGGCTTACTTGCCCACGTCATGATCGCGAAGTTCGCTGACCATTTGCCGCTCTACCGCCAGGAATCGATTTTCGGTCGCGCCGGCTTGGCGATTCCACGCTCCACTTTGGCTCAATGGGTTGGAATGACGGGTGTGCAATTACAGCCCCTGGTCGATGCCCTGCGTGACGTAGTGATGGGACAGCAAGTCATCCACGCGGATGAAACACCGGTACAGATGCTTGCTCCAGGTTCGAAGAAAACCCACCGGTCTTATGTTTGGGCTTACGCCACGAGCCAGTTCTGCGAAACAGCCGCTGTCGTCTACGACTTCAGCCCCAGCCGCGCCGGTGAGCATGCTCGCAACTTCCTGCAAGGCTGGAAAGGTAAGTTGGTCTGCGACGACTTTGGCGGTTACAAGGCCAGCTTCGAACTCGGCGTGACCGAGATCGGCTGCATGGCCCATGCCCGACGCAAGTTTTTCGAATTGCACGCGACCAACAAAAGCCAGATCGCCGAGCAGGCCCTGCGCTACATCCAGTTGCTGTACGAAATCGAGAGCGAAGTGCGTGATCTGGAACCGGATTTACGGTGCCGAATACGACAAGAAAAAGCCGCTCCGGTGATGGATAGATTGCATGTCTGGATGATCGCCCAGCGTGATCTTGTGCCCGAAGGTTCGGCCATCAGCAGAGCACTCGATTACAGTCTCAAACGCTGGGCAGCGCTGTCGCGCTACCTCGATGATGGGGCCGTCCCCATTGATAATAACTGGGCGGAGAACCAGATCCGGCCGTGGGCTCTTGGACGCAAAAACTGGCTCTTCGCTGGGTCGCTACGTAGCGGAAAACGGGCGGCAGCGATCATGAGTTTGATCCAGTCTGCGCGGCTGAATGGTCATGACCCGTACGCCTATCTAAAGGATGTTCTCACGCGTTTACCGACGCAGCGGGCGAGTGAAATCGAGCTGCTGCTTCCGCATAAGTGGCAGCCGGTTTAATCACGCAAGATGTGATGTCCGGACGCATAC
>NZ_JBSPTN010000024.1:0-3311 GCF_053850495.1 Pseudomonas sp. CFBP 5748 | reverse complement strand
GAAAGCACCATCGCCCGTTGGGGCCAGCATTTGCTGCATCTGCTCGACGCGATGCTCGACGATGCCCACCAAGCGCTAGCGACCCTGCCGTTGCTGGACAACCAGCAACGCCGGCAACTGCTCGGTGGCTTCAATCAGACCCATGCCCCGTTTCCCGAAGGCAGGCTGGTGCATGAGTGGTTCGAACAACAGGTGCAGGATCGCCCCCGCGCCATCGCTGTCCAGGCTGAAAACAGCCGCCTCAGCTATGGCGAACTCAATGCCCGTGCCAACCGTATCGCTCACCGCTTGATCGCCGCCGGCCTGCGCCCGGATGAACGCGTGGCGCTGCTGGTGGAACGCAGCCCCGAGATGATCATTGGTATCCTGGCCATCCTCAAGGCCGGCGGCGCCTATGTGCCGCTGGACCCGAACTATCCGCAGGATCGCCTGCAGCACATGCTCAGCGACAGCTCGCCGCGAGTACTGCTGACCCAAGGCAACCTGGCCGGACAACTGCCACCGCTGCCGATCGCGCAGCTGTCGCTGGACGATCCAGCCGCTGGCGATGAACGCAACCCACGGGTCGAAGGCCTGACCTCCCGGCACCTGGCCTACGTCATGTACACCTCGGGCTCCACCGGCAAGCCGAAGGGGGTGATGCTCGAACACCGTTCGGTGTGCAACCAGATCGGCGCCCTGCAAGAGCGTTATGGCCTCAACCCCAAGGACCGCATCCTGCAATTCGCCACCATGACCTTCGACATGTCGGTGGAAGAGATTTTCGGGGCATTACTGTCCGGTGCCACCCTGGTTCTGCGCAGCGATGCCTGGATTGCCGGGACTGCGGCCTTCGCCGCCCTGTGCGAACAACATGCGATCACCGTCGCCAACCTGCCGACCGTGTTCTGGCAGCAGGTCAGCCGCGACCTGCATGTAGCGCTGCCCACCTCGCTGCGTCAGTTCATGATCGGTGGCGAAGCGGTGGGTAAACAGGCCGTGACCCAGTGGTTCGCCCGGGCCGGTCATCGCCCGGCGCTGTTCAACGCCTACGGCCCGACCGAAGCCACCGTGAACGCCTCGATCCGCCTGATGGAAAGCGATCACGACGACTTCCGCTCGATCGGCAAACCGGTACGCAACACCCAGCTGCACGTGCTCGATGCCAGCGGCAACCTTGTCCCACTGGGGGTCGCCGGAGAAATTCACATTGGCGGTGTCGGTGTCGCGCGCGGTTACCTCAATCGCCAGGAGCTGACCGCCGAACGCTTCATTGCCGACCCTTTCAGCACCGACCCGCACGCGCGCCTGTACAAGACCGGCGACCTCGGTCGCTGGCTGGCCGATGGCACTCTCCAGTACCTGGGACGCAACGACGATCAGGTGAAGATCCGCGGTTTCCGTGTGGAGCTGGGCGAGATCGAAGCCATCCTCGCCGGCTGCGCCGGTGTGCGTGAAGCGGTGGTGGTCGCCCAGGAGAGCAAACCGGGTCAATCGGACAGCAAGCGCTTGATCGCCTATCTGTGTGGTGAATCGGTCCCCGTTGAACAGTTGCGCACCGCGTTGCTCGCGGCACTGCCCGAATACATGGTGCCCAGCGCCTTTGTGCACCTCGAAGCCCTGCCATTGACCCCCAACGGCAAACTCGACCGCCGCGCCCTGCCCGCACCGGGTCAGGAAGCGTTCGCCAGCCGTGCCTACGAGGCACCGCGGGGCGAGGTCGAGCAGATCGTCGCGACCGTCTGGCAGGATCTGCTGGGCATCGAGAAGGTCGGCCGGCATGACCGCTTCTTCGAGCTCGGCGGGCATTCGTTGCTGGCTGTCAGCCTGATCGACCGTTTACGCCAGCACGGCCTCAGCGCCACGGTGCGCACCGTGTTCACCGCCCCCAGCGTACGGGAGATGGCCCAAGCCCTGAGCCGCAGCGAGGAAGTCTTGTTCCTGGCCCCGGCCAACCGGATTCCGGCCGATTGCACGGCGTTGACGCCGGACATGCTGCCCCTGGTGGAACTGACCCCGAGCCAGCTCGAACGTATCGTCAGCGCCGTGCCCGGCGGTGCCGCGAATATCCAGGACATCTACCCCCTGGCCCCATTGCAGCAAGGCATTCTGTTCCATCATTTGCTCGGGCATGAAGGCGACGCCTATCTGGTGCGCTCGATGATCGAGTTCGACGACCGCCAGCGCCTCGATGCCTTTGTCACGGCCCTGCAACAGGTCATTGACCGCCACGACATCCTGCGCAGCGCCGTGCATTGGGTCGGCCAGCCGCAAGCGGTGCAGGTGGTGCAACGTCGGGCCGTGTTGCCGGTCCAGCCCATCACCCTGGCGGCCGATGAGGATCCGCGCGCGCAACTGGAGCGTTTGAGCGATCCACGACACCTGCGCCTGGATTTGCAACAGGCACCGCTGATGCGTGCCTGCATCGCCCAGGACCCGCATTCCCAACGCTGGTGGCTGGCATTGCTGGACCACCACATGATCAGCGACCACGTGTCCCTGGGCATCGTGCTCGAGGAAATCCAGACCCTGATGCAGGGTCAGGGTGCCGACCTGCCGACACCCATGCCGTATCGGGAGTTCGTCGCGCAGATTCTCGCCACCCCGCCCCAGGCCCACGAAGCCTATTTCGCTGGGCGCCTGGCCAGTGTCGATGAGCCGACGGCCCCATTCGGTGTGCTGGATGTCCAGGGCGACGGTGCCCAGGTGGTGGAAACCAGTGTGCGTCTCGACCCGGCCCTGAGCCTGCGGATCCGCGCGCAATCGCGTACGGCCGGGGTGACGCCGGCGGTACTGTTTCATCTGGCCTGGGCCCAGGTGCTCGGGCGGTGCATGGGGCGTGACGACGTAGTGTTCGGCACCGTGGTCGCCGGACGCCTGCAAGGTTCACTGGGTGCCGACCGGGCCCTTGGCGTGTTCATCAACACCCTGCCAGTACGGGTGCAATTGGCCGGGCTCAGTGTCAGCGCGCTGGTGGACGAAACCTATCGCGACCTCAGCGAACTGCTCGCCCACGAACAGGCCTCCCTGGCCCTGGCCCAACGCTGCAGCGGGGTTACCGCGGGCCTGCCGCTGTTCACCACCCTGCTCAACTACCGCCATCAGACCGACGGCGGCTCGTTGGCCAACACAGACCAGGTCCTGGCCTGGGACGGTGTGCGCTTCCTGAGCAATGAAGCCCGTACCAACTATCCGATCGAAGTGGCTGTGGCGGATGAAGGCGACGACTTCTCCCTGACCGCCCAAGCCATCACTGGCATCGACCCGCAACGCATCGCCGCCTACCTCGGCCAAGCCGTGGCCGCCTTGGTGGAAGCCCTTGAACAGGCCCC
>NZ_JBSPTN010000023.1:0-1929 GCF_053850495.1 Pseudomonas sp. CFBP 5748 | reverse complement strand
CGCAAGTGATGCGGTAGAGGAGCGTTCTGTAAGCCTGTGAAGGTGAGTTGAGAAGCTTGCTGGAGGTATCAGAAGTGCGAATGCTGACATGAGTAACGACAATGGGTGTGAAAAACACCCACGCCGAAAGACCAAGGTTTCCTGCGCAACGTTAATCGACGCAGGGTTAGTCGGTCCCTAAGGCGAGGCTGAAAAGCGTAGTCGATGGAAAACAGGTTAATATTCCTGTACTTCTGGTTATTGCGATGGAGGGACGGAGAAGGCTAGGCCAGCTTGGCGTTGGTTGTCCAAGTTTAAGGTGGTAGGCTGAGATCTTAGGTAAATCCGGGATCTTAAGGCCGAGAGCTGATGACGAGTTACCCTTTGGGTGACGAAGTGGTTGATGCCATGCTTCCAAGAAAAGCTTCTAAGCTTCAGGTAACCAGGAACCGTACCCCAAACCGACACAGGTGGTTGGGTAGAGAATACCAAGGCGCTTGAGAGAACTCGGGTGAAGGAACTAGGCAAAATGGCACCGTAACTTCGGGAGAAGGTGCGCCGGTGAGGGTGAAGCACTTGCTGCGTAAGCCCACGCCGGTCGAAGATACCAGGCCGCTGCGACTGTTTATTAAAAACACAGCACTCTGCAAACACGAAAGTGGACGTATAGGGTGTGACGCCTGCCCGGTGCCGGAAGGTTAATTGATGGGGTTAGCTAACGCGAAGCTCTTGATCGAAGCCCCGGTAAACGGCGGCCGTAACTATAACGGTCCTAAGGTAGCGAAATTCCTTGTCGGGTAAGTTCCGACCTGCACGAATGGCGTAACGATGGCGGCGCTGTCTCCACCCGAGACTCAGTGAAATTGAAATCGCTGTGAAGATGCAGTGTATCCGCGGCTAGACGGAAAGACCCCGTGAACCTTTACTATAGCTTTGCACTGGACTTTGAATTTGCTTGTGTAGGATAGGTGGGAGGCTTTGAAGCGTGGACGCCAGTTCGCGTGGAGCCATCCTTGAAATACCACCCTGGCAACTTTGAGGTTCTAACTCAGGTCCGTTATCCGGATCGAGGACAGTGTATGGTGGGTAGTTTGACTGGGGCGGTCTCCTCCTAAAGAGTAACGGAGGAGTACGAAGGTGCGCTCAGACCGGTCGGAAATCGGTCGTAGAGTATAAAGGCAAAAGCGCGCTTGACTGCGAGACAGACACGTCGAGCAGGTACGAAAGTAGGTCTTAGTGATCCGGTGGTTCTGTATGGAAGGGCCATCGCTCAACGGATAAAAGGTACTCCGGGGATAACAGGCTGATACCGCCCAAGAGTTCATATCGACGGCGGTGTTTGGCACCTCGATGTCGGCTCATCACATCCTGGGGCTGAAGCCGGTCCCAAGGGTATGGCTGTTCGCCATTTAAAGTGGTACGCGAGCTGGGTTTAGAACGTCGTGAGACAGTTCGGTCCCTATCTGCCGTGGACGTTTGAGATTTGAGAGGGGCTGCTCCTAGTACGAGAGGACCGGAGTGGACGAACCTCTGGTGTTCCGGTTGTCACGCCAGTGGCATTGCCGGGTAGCTATGTTCGGGAAAGATAACCGCTGAAAGCATCTAAGCGGGAAACTTGCCTCAAGATGAGATCTCACTGGGACCTTGAGTCCCCTGAAGGGCCGTCGAAGACTACGACGTTGATAGGCAGGGTGTGTAAGCGCTGTGAGGCGTTGAGCTAACCTGTACTAATTGCCCGTGAGGCTTGACCATATAACACCCAAGCAATTTGCTGACCCGAAAGGGCACCAGATTGCGGTGTGTGAAGACGACATGAACCGAAAGTTCGCAGCAAACACACAAACTATCACATACCCATTCGCTGGCACGTGACCGCAAGGCACGCACCGGCTACCGAATTTCTTGACGACCATAGAGCATTGGAACCACCTGATCCCATCCCGAACTCAG
>NZ_JBSPTN010000022.1:0-55695 GCF_053850495.1 Pseudomonas sp. CFBP 5748 | reverse complement strand
CCCCATGTGAGAGTAGGTCATCGTCAAGATTAAATTCCGAAACCCCTATCTGCTGACGCAGGTAGGGGTTTTGTTTTAAGTAGAAGTTATAGATTTTCACTGGCTCGTTGCTGTTGAACGGGCTGGTCACAGAATTTCTTGACGACCATAGAGCATTGGAACCACCTGATCCCATCCCGAACTCAGCAGTGAAACGATGCATCGCCGATGGTAGTGTGGGGTTTCCCCATGTGAGAGTAGGTCATCGTCAAGATTGAATTCCCGGAACCCCTGTCTGCTGATGCAGACAGGGGTTTTGTCGTTTTGGGCCGGTAATCGGATCGGTGCATCTGATTGCTGTCGACGCCCGGCAAACCCCGAGGCCGTTGCTATGCTGTGATAGTCGGGCTCTGGTGAATAAGCGGCCCGCGACGTCACTGGTCATGGGGATTCCAATAATGAAAAACCCTTATGCTCCCGGCTTCTGGTGCGCTACTGCAGCGTTGATGCTGCTTTCAGCCACCTATTTCTACGGCGTCATGCTCACCCACCAGATCGACAAGGCGCTACTGTTCCTGGACAGCGCAGCTGCGTTGATCGGCGTGATCTCTATCGCAATCGTGGCCTGGGCATCGCTTCAGGGCCAACGCATCAAGAAAAAACACCTTGAGCAAGGCAAGACGCTGGTCCTGATCTGGGACACCAAGGTCGCGCTGCGGCGTGTCGAAACGGTGTTTGATCGTTATTTCTGGGGCAGCTACTGGCAGCCTGGCCGCACGTTCCAGGAAGTCATGGGCGAGCTCACCGGTACCCCGCTGGAAAAAAGCCTCGAAGCACTCAAGACCCAATGCGCAGCCTTGGACAAGCAAGTCACCCAAGACGGCTGGCATTGGCTCAACAACGCCCGTGAGCTCTGCGACGTCGCCAATGCCATGGCCCGGGAGCGTTACCAACTGGACTTCTGCGATTCGCGCACAGATTCATCAGGTGCAACGGTGATCAACCGCGATTTTGAAGTGCTGGTGTACACCTGGACGGCGCGGCTGAAGACGTTCGACCACCAACTCGACGAGATTGAAGTCCAATATTCGTAGACCACCTCGCAAGAATATTCTTTTCCCCCTTTAAACATTGGGCCCGCTAGGGTGCCTGATGGTAATCTCCCTCCACTTTACGGCGTCGAGCCACACCCTTTACGGTGTCAGGGAAGACGACGGCTTTCTTCAACCATGGATCGATCGGGTCACACATGAATAAATCAGCAAGCGTACTTCTTGGAATCGTTGTGGTTATCGGTGCAGTCAGTGCAGGTGGCGCCTGGTACACCGGCACGAAGCTCGAAGGAGTGCTGCAAACCACTATTGCCGATAGCAACAAACAGATGCAAACGGCCTTGGCCGGGTCCAATAGCACCTCTTCAATCGAGCTGGTTTCCCTGGATCGTGGGACTTTCAGCAGCACCGCTCATTATCGCCTCAAGGGCGAAGGCGAGATATTTGGCGCAGAGCCAATCGAGCTGCTCTTTGTCGACAGGATCGAGCACGGCCCACTGCCATTCTCGCGTCTGGTGACGCTCAAATGGCTGCCGGTCATGGCCACGAGCCACAGCGAGCTTGAGCGCAATCCGCTGACTGAAAAGTGGTTTGCCGCCGCCAAGGACAAATCGCCGCTCAAAGGTGTGGTCAACCTGGGTTACGACAAGTCCATCAATGGCAGCTACGAGTTGCTGCCGTTGGATACCAAGCTCGATGAGCAATCCCAGCTTACCTTCTCCGGTCTGAAAATCGACTTGGCCGCCAGTGCCCAGGCCCAGAAGATCAAGGCCGACGGTTACATGGACAGCTTCAAGCTGACCACCGTCGCCGAAGACCAGACTCCGGTGCAGGTTGAGGTGAACGGCCTGACGCTGGCCAGCAACCTGAGCAAAAGCTCGTACGGTTACTACATGGGTGATAACACCCTGCTGCTGAGCAGCGTCAAGAGCACCTTTGGTGAGCCAAAATCGGTGCTGGGCCTGAAGAACTTCGAGATGAAGAACAACAGCACCGAGAACGGCACCAGCGCTTCGGGACGTGCTGATTACAAGATCGGTGAGTTGTCGTTCAACGATAAGACCATCGGTTCGGCACAAATGGCAGTCAGCCTGAAGAATCTGGACATCCCTGCCACGATGTCGCTGATGCAGGTTTACCAGACCAAACTGCAGCCTTACGAGAAAGCCGCTGCCGAAGCTGCGGCAGCTGGCGAACCAGCTCCAGAGTTGAACCTGACCGAGGCTGAAGAGGCCCAGGTCAAGGCCGATCTGGAAAAACTCCTGGCTGGCGGTCCACAAGTGGCGCTGGAAAACCTGTCGTTCAATACCACCAACGGTGAAAGCCGTGCGAGCCTGGTCGTCGATTTGGCCAAGCCGCAATCGATGGATCTGCCACCTGATGAGCTGGGTCGTCAGTTGCTCGCCCTGCTGGATTTCAACCTGAAAGTGTCCAAGCCGATGCTGGTGGATCTGATGACCGTACAGGCGCAGATGGAAGGTCAGACTGACGCCAAACTGATCGCCGATCAGGCCACCGCCACCAGCGATATGTTCAGCGCCATGGCAGTGGGTACAGAGCTGGCGACACTTGAAGGCAACGATGTGGTGACCAAACTGCATTACGCCAACAATCAGGTCGATTTCAACGGCCAGAAGATGACAGTTGAGCAATTCACCGCGTTCGTCATGAGCAAGCTTGGCGGCGGCGTCGCCGTTCAGTAACTGCTCAAGTAACGCCTAAAGCCCGACCCGTGCATTGCGCACGGGCCGGGCTTTTTTTTGGTTCTTCACGGATTGCCGGGAAAGACGCTCTTGATCTTCATGAAAAAGAATTCGCTGTCCCGGTAACCGTACGCCATTCGTTTGATGACCTTTATTCGATTGTTTATTCCTTCCAACTGACCAGTGTGCATTGGCCAGCGTACCCGGCTCACGATGCCCCGCCAGTAGCCCTTTAGTCGCTTTGCGAACTGGATCAGTGCGGGTATTTCGCTTTCTTGAGCATGACGCAGCCACTGCTTCCAGGCTGATCTCCAGTCCCAGGCATCGCTCGGCGCCCAGAGCATTTTGAGCTCGGCCTTCATCAAGTAGACCGTCATTAACGATTGGTTAGCGGCCAGCAGATCCTGTAAATGAACCTGCTGTTCCGGCTTTTTCAGGTTCTCCGGGTTACGCAATAGCAACCATCGCGCTTGCTTTATGATCTTTCGAGCGGGCTTGTCATGGCGCAATCGGTTCGCCTCGTCAACGCGAACACGATCAATCACTTCTCGGCCATATTTGGCGACCACATGGAAAAGGTCATAAATCACCCGTGCTTTTGGGCAGTGTTGGCGAACCTCCAGGTCATAAGCCGTGTTCATGTCCATCGCTACCGCTTCAATTCGGGCGCACCCTTCTGGCCCCAGCTCTTCGAAAAACGGTCTGACTGCCGCTCGGCTACGGCCTTCGCCGATCCAAAGCACTCGCCGAGTATCAGCGTCCAACACCACGCTGGCGTAGCGATGACCTTTGAATAACGCGAACTCGTCCATTATCAGGCGCCGTGGCTGGGCCTTGGGTAAGGCACTCAACGCCGCTTGCAGAGCGCGCCGCTCCAGCAACCGAACGGTGTCCCAGTGCAGCCCGAACATTTGCGCAACATGCAGTGTAGGAAGGCGTTCGCAGGCTTGAATAACGGCCTCTGCCAGCCGGCGCGTCATGCGGGCATAGCGATCCAGCCAACTGACGACCTCCATGCGCTTGCCACAATCACGGCAACTAACACGCCTGAGCTGCACGTTGAGGCGGACTGCGCGACCGAGAATCGGCAAGTCACGCACGACTCGATCGCAGTACTCATGAGTTGTTGAACAGAGCTTTTGGCTGCCACCACAGGTGGGAAATCGCGTGGCCTGGGGGATCAGATCGATTTGAAGGGCATCGCCGTCAGGTTTGATCGCAACGACAGAAAAGCCCTCCCAAAAAGGAAGGAAAGTATTAATATTGCGCATAAGAACGCCGGTTTTTTAGATGTGTTTGCTCGCACGAACATCATCCATCAAATCGGCGTTCTTGTTTCTGTGTTTCCCGGGATTCCGTGAAGAACCTTTTTTTTGCCCATCGACAACCCCGTCGCCGAAATCTGTTTCGATTCTGAAGAATTGTGGCGTTCTGAAAAATGACCTGTCCGAGAGTGCAAAACTAGGCCCATTAAAGCTTGGCCGGATTCCTTTGATCCGGCTTCCTGTTTGATGGGCAAGGGGGCACTGCGACCCGGCTGGCCATGTAAGGATGCTGACGAATGCCGCGTACTGTGGGTCCTTTTGTTCAACGTGGTTTGCGCCCGTTGTTTCGCGTCGCGCTGTGCAGCCAATTGTGTTGGCCGATGCTGGCGTTTGCCGATACTGCCTATGACCAAATGGTGATCGACGCCCGTGCAGGCCATTACACGCCTGCGCTGACCGCGTTGCGCCAGGTGCCGGCCGGCCAGGCCAGTGCCGCGCAGATCAGCGACCATCTGCAGATCGCCAGTTGGGCGGGGCTCGATGCCGAAGTCGTGCAAGTCTATGAGACCCAGGGTCGCTATCGCGACTTGCCGGTTCAGGCGCTGAGCGCAACGGCTCGCGCCTATCGCAACCTCAAGCGTTGGGATGCGGCTACCGAGCTGTATCGCCAGGCGCTGGCAATCGACCCTCGCAACCCCGACTTGCAACTTGGCTTGGTCTTGACCCAGGCGGATGCCGGCAAGCCCGATGAAGCCGTCAGCCGCGCCAAGGCCTTGGTCGCCGCCAAGCCTGACGATCCAATGCGCCGACTCGCCTTGGGCTACGCCCTGACCCGTGCGAACAGCCCCCACGAGGCGCTGTTCGAGTACGACCAGGCTTTCACCCGCGCCGGCAACAAACCCGAGGTTGCGCGGGAATATGTCATCGCCCTGCAACGTGCCCAATTGCCGGAGCCGGCCCTGCGCCTGGCGCGTCTACAGCCGGGGCTGATTGACCCTGGAATGCGTCGGCGGCTGGAAGGCGACGTGGCGGCCGAACGGGTACGCCTGACCGATATGGCGAGCCGCAGCGAAACGGAACGCTTCATCATTGCAGACCGCGCCTTGGCCGATTACGACAAGCTACTCACCACCTGGAGCCCAGTGGCTGAGGCCCATGATGACGTGCTCCGTTGGCGCATCGATCGCCTGGGTGCCCTCAACGCTCGCGCCCGTCGCGCTGAAGTGATTGCCGAGTACCAGAAGCTGATCGCCGAGGGCGTGAGCATTCCAACTTATGCCCTGCGCTGGGTGGCCTCTTCCTACTTGGAACAGCGGGAGCCGGAGATCGCTGTCGATCTGTACCGCCGGGTATTGACGGCGCCCGATGCTGATCCTGCGGACCGCTTCGAAGACAGCACGGCGCTCTACTACGCGCTGCTGGAAAGTGAAAAATCCGAAGAGGCCCGTGTGCTGGCCGAAGACCTGGCAAAAGCCCAGCCACCACGCGTCGAGCTCAAGGGCCTGCCGATCGGCAACCCCAACGACGAGTGGATGGACGCCCAACAACTCGCCGCCCAGGCCGGTACATACGGCGCCGACCTGCCTTCCGCCGAAGCGCGCCTGGACACCCTGGTCAATCAAGGCCCTGGCAACATCGGCCTGCGCCTGGCCCAGGCCGATCTGTACCAGGCCCGTGACTGGCCGCGTCGTTCGGAAAGCCTGCTCAAGGAAGTCGAAGCCACGACGCCGCGCGACCGTGGCCTGGAAGTCGCCCAAGCCCGTGCCGCCATGGATTTGCAGGAGTGGCGGCAGATGGATGCTCTGGTCGATGACGTGGTCGCCCGCTACCCGGAAAACGCCCATGTCAAACGCCTGCAACGCCAGCGCGAAGTGCATGACATGGCCGAACTGCGCATCGAAGCCTATACCGGCAAGAGCTACGGCGGCGGCAGCGGTGACGCTGGCGCGGTCACTGGCAGTCGGGATTTTGGCATTGAAACGCTGCTCTACAGCCCACCCATTAACGAAGACTGGCGACTGTTCGGCGGCGCTGGCTACGCCACTGGCGATTTCGAGGAAGGCACCGGTCATCACCGTTGGCAGCGCCTTGGTGTCGAGCGCCGCACCCGTGACATGACTCTGGAAGCCGAGGTCTCCAACCACTCGTATGGTTCCGGTGACAAACAGGGCGCGCGCCTGGCCGTGGCCCGAGACATTAATGACCACTGGCAATACGGCGGTAGCCTGGATTACCTCTCGGCCGAAACCCCGTTGCGGGCGCTCAACAGCGGCATCCGTGCCAATGGCGGCAGCGGTTTTGTTCGCTGGCGTGCCAATGAAAGTCGCGAGTGGCGACTGGCTGTCAGCCCGTCCCATTTCAGCGATGGCAACAATCGTCTCGAGGCCGTGGTTACCGGTCGCGAGGGCATCTACAGCGCTCCGCGCCTGCAAGTGGAGTTGGGCCTGGAAGTGGCGACCAGCCGTAACAGCGGTTCCAACGAAGTGCCTTACTTCAATCCCAAGTCGGACTTCACCGTCATGCCGACCGTGAACGCCAACCACGTGTTGTACCGCCGCTACGAAACCACCTGGAGCCAGCAGTTCCAAGTGGGGGCCGGTACCTACAGCCAGCGCGACCACAGTACCGGCGCCATGGGTTTGCTCGGCTACGGCCAGCGTTTCATCTGGAACGACGTGCTGGAGGCAGGCGCCGCACTGAGCTGGCTCAACCGCCCTTACGACGGCGACCGCGAAAGCGACCTGCGCCTGCTTGTCGACCTCACTTACCGCTTCTAGAAGAGTTTGAAGATGCCCGTCATTTCGCGATTCATCCTTCTGCTGGGGGTCTTGCTGATCAGCGCTTGTGCCCAGCAAGCCCCGGCGTTCACATCGCCTTCGCAACGGCCGCTGGCGGCCAACGATGCTCCGTGGCCGAAGAACCATGTGCTCGGTATTGCCTACCACGATGTCGAGGACCGTGACCCGGACCAGGCGCTGGTGGCTGTGCGCACCGAACGTTTGATCGAACAGCTGGCGTGGCTGCGGGAAAATAACTATCAGCCGGTCACCGTGGACCAAATCATCACCGCTCGCAACGGCGGCCCGGAACTGCCACCGCGTGCGGTGCTGCTGAGTTTCGACGACGGTTACTCGAGCTTCTACACCCGGGTCATGCCGATTCTGCGCGCCTATAACTGGCCGGCGATATTGGCGCCGGTCGGTAGTTGGGTCGATACGCCGCTGAACCAACCGGTGGATTTTGCCGGGGTGCCGCGCAAGCGTTCCGAGTTTTTGACCTGGGAGCAGATTCGCGAGGTTTCGAAATCGGGCCTGGTAGAAATCGCCGCCCACACCGACGCCAATCACAAAGGTGTACTGGCCAACCCGCAAGGCAACCTGCAACCGGCGGCGACGACCCGGCGCTACGATCCCGCCACCGGTCGCTATGAAAGCGAAGCTGATTTCCAGGCTCGCCAGCGCAAGGACGTGGTGGCCATTTCCGAGAAAATCCGCAAGGTCGCCGGCTACAGTCCGCGGGTTTGGGTCTGGCCCTACGGTGCCGCCGATGGCACCGCGTTGCAGGTGATCGGCAGCGAAGGTTATCAAATGGCCCTGACCCTGGAAGATGGCCTGGACAGCCTCAATAACCTGATGAGCGGCCCACGTTTTCTGGTGGCCTCCGATCCGGATGGTGCGCACTTCGCCGAGAGCGTCGTCGGCGTGCAGACGATGGACCCGTTGCGGGTGGTCCATGTCGACCTGGACTACGTCTACGACCCGGACCCCGTGCAGCAAGAGGCCAACGTCGGCAAACTGGTCCAGCGCATCTACGACCTGGGCGCCAATACCGTATTCCTGCAAGCGTTCGCCGATCCGAAAGGCGACGGCCTGGTGCGCTCGCTGTATTTCCCCAACCGTCACTTGCCGGTACGGGCCGATCTGTTTGACCGAGTCGCGTGGCAGTTGAAAACCCGAGCCAACACCAAGGTTTTCGCTTGGATGCCCGTGCTCAGTTTTGCCCTCGATTCGAAGCTGCCGCGCGTACAGCGCTGGGATCCGGAAACCGGCAAGACGGGCATCGCCCCGGATCAATATGTACGTCTGTCGCCCTTCGACCCGAACGTACGGCGGGTCATCGGTGAGGTTTATGAAGACCTGGCGCGGATGAGCTCGATTGACGGCGTCCTGTACCATGACGACGCGGTGTTCTCCGACTTCGAAGATGCCGGCCCCGCCGCGTTGAAAGTCTATGCCGCCAACGGCTTGCCGACGTCCATCGCCGCCTTGCGCGATGACCCGGCGACGATGCAACGCTGGACTCGCTTCAAGAGCCGCTACCTGATCGACTTTACCCGTGAACTCACCGCCAAGGTCCGGGCGATTCGCGGTCCGCAGGTGCAAACGGCGCGCAATATCTTTGCCGAGCCGATGCTCAATCCTGAAAGCGAAGCCTGGTTCGCCCAGAACCTGGACGACTTCCTCGGCGCCTACAACTGGACGGCCCCGATGGCCATGCCGTTGATGGAAAACCAGACCCTCCAGCAATCCGGTCCCTGGCTTGAGCGCCTGGTCGCCACCGTCAAGGCCCGCCCCGGTGCCCTCAAGCGCACGGTGTTCGAATTGCAGGCCCGCGACTGGCACAGCCAACCGGCCCGCGACATCGACGGCGAACAATTGGCTGACTGGATGGGGCGTCTCAAGCGCCAGGGCGTGACCAGTTTCGGCTACTACCCGGACAACTTCATCGAAGACCAGCCCGCGGTGAAAGCCGTGCGGCCGGCGCTCTCCAACAAGTGGAATCCTTGACATGTTCGACAGACTGCTCGCCCTGCTGGTGCTGGCGATTGTCCTTGGCGTGCCCCTGGGCCTGATCTTCCTGGTCACTGGGCAATTCCTGATGGACTTCGTGTTCTTTTACCCGCTGTTCATGTCCGGGCTGTGGATCGCTGGCGGCCTGTATTTCTGGCTGCACTGGGAGCGCCATTGGCCGTGGAAGGACGACACCCTGCCGCCGCCCTTGGCCGGCGAGCCGCTGATCAGCATCCTGATTCCGTGCTTCAACGAGGGCGACAACGTCGCCGACACCATTCACGCGGCGCTGGGCCAGCATTACCCGAACATCGAAGTCATCGCCATCAACGACGGCTCAAAAGACAACACCGCCCAGATGCTCGACCAACTGGCGGCTGAAGACCCGCGCCTGCGCGTGCTGCACCTGGCGGAAAACCAGGGCAAGGCCGTGGCCCTGCGCATGGGGGCCATCGCGGCGCGCAGTGAATACCTGGTGTGCATCGATGGTGACGCGTTGCTGGCGCCCAATACCTGCGCCTACCTGGTAGCTCCGATGCTCGATAACGCCCGCCTTGGCGCGGTAACCGGCAACCCGCGCATCCGCACCCGTTCTACCCTGGTGGGCCGGGTCCAGGTCGGCGAGTTCTCCTCGATCATCGGCCTGATCAAGCGCACCCAGCGGGTCTTCGGGCGGATCTTCACCGTTTCCGGGGTGATCGTCGCGTTCCGTCGTACCGCCCTGCACCGGGTCGGCTACTGGAGCCCGGACATGATCACCGAAGACATCGACATCAGTTGGAAGCTGCAACTGGACCACTGGAGCATCTTCTACGAACCCCGCGCACTGTGCTGGATCCTCATGCCCGAAACCCTGCGCGGCCTGTGGCGGCAACGGCTGCGCTGGGCCCAGGGCGGCGCCGAGGTGCTGTTCAAGAATATCCGTGGCATCTGGCAATACCGCCACCGCTACTTGTGGCCGTTACTGTTCGAATATTGCCTGTCCACCGGTTGGGCGTTCACGTTCCTGCTGTCGGTGATTTTCTGGGGCGCTGGCAAATTCGTGGAAATGCCGGCGGCCATCGCGGTCGACCACCTCATGCCGCCGGCCTTCACCGGGTTGTTGCTGGCGGTGGTGTGCCTGCTGCAGTTCGCGGTGAGCATCCTGATTGATCGCCGCTACGAAAAAGGCCTGTGGCACATCATGTTCTGGGTGGTCTGGTACCCGTTGGTGTTCTGGTTGATCAGCCTGTTCACCACCCTGGTGAGCTTTCCAAAGGTGCTGTTCGGCCAGCACCAGCAGCGTGCGCGTTGGGTCAGCCCGGATCGCGGCATCAAACCGTTAGACGATGAAGAAGAGGAAGTGATCCGATGAAAATTATCAGGACCCGGCAAAGACCTTTTCTGGTGGTCATTGACGTTCTCTTCACTGTGCTGGCGTGGGTTGGGTTGGTGTATTTGTTGGTCAATGGCTTGTGGCCGCTGTTCGACAGTCAGGCAGGCGCGCATCTGGGGGGATCGCTGCTCGACACCCTGGGGACCTTGCAGATCTACGGCTGGATCGCCTTGGTCAACGCGGTCCTCCTGATTACTTGGGCACGTTATCAGCAGCGCAAAAGCCGCAGCTTTGCCCAGCGCCGGTTGCCGGCACCGGTGGTGGACGATCAAGGCTTGAGCGACAGTTTCAAATTGACCGACGAGCGCCTGGACACCTTGCGCCAGCCTGGTTCGAAGATCATCCACAACAATCAGGATGGCGACATCAGCCACGTCGTGGCGCATTTCCATCTGCTGAGCCCGGAGTTGCAACCGCCGCCTCTCGCTCCACTGGAGCGCCCCCGGGTGATTCACCTGCCGGCCGATCGTGGGAGCGAGCTTGCTCGCGATGGCGGAGTGTCAGCCAGCATAGATGCCGGTTGAACCGACGCCATCGCGAGCAAGCTCGCTCCCACAGTGGATTGGGGTTGTTGGACAGATTGGGGGCACATGTGGCGCTGTCGGGGAAAGTGGAGCGAAGTTCATCATAATTGTCACTGCAACCGGGTGGGTGCTGCGGCTATAGTTCGCAAGCCGTCCATGGCCTGATCCGCATAAGGTGCCCGGTATGACCCGATTGAACTCTCTCACCCCCTGGCTGGCGGCCGTCGCCCTGATGCTATGCGCACAAGGCGCTGTCCAGGCCGAGGAGCGTTTCACCCTCAGCATTCCCGGCGTGTCGGACGACCGCCTCTTCACCGCAGCGGCGGCCAGTGACGCCAACACGTGTGGTGGCAAGAACATTTCCCCGGCCCTGAGTTGGAACGCCGGCCCGCCCGGCACCCTCAGCTACGCCATTGTCATGTTGGACCCGGACGGCCAAAGGGGTCAGGGCGTCGATCACTGGGTCCATTACGGTATCAAGGCCACCACACGGCAGATTCCGACGGGTGCAGGTACCAAGCCGACGCTGGAAGGCATGAGCGGTATCAACAGCAAGAACACGCGCGGCTATATCGGCCCTTGCCCGCCCATTGGCGACAGCGCGCATCATTACCTGATTCAGCTCTTCGCCTTGGACCTGCCTCCTGAAGCGTTGCCCGCCGGCCTTACGCGCGCCCAATTGATGGAAAAGATCAACGGCCACGTGCTGCGCAACAGCAGCGTCGTGCGGCGCTACCACCGCTAAGCCAGTCATCAAAAACGCCTGTTTAGACTGGGGATATGGTCTACACCCTGTGGCGAGGGAGCTTGCTCCCGTTGGGTTGCACAGCAACCCTCCCACCACAAAATTGGCATCGCGCGCCAAAAGCGAGCACTATCGAGCCCCTGTTCACTCATGCCGGAGGATGGCGATGACGCAGAAACCCGACGGCATCGCCCGCCTCCTGAACTGCCCCACCAAGGGCGATGAGATACGCCGGGCTATCGCCCAGAGCCGCAAGGATTTCCTGCCTGCTGACAAGGCCGAAGACGCCGAGCCAGGCCAACCACCGGCTGAGCCCGTGGACAACGGTCGCGACGGCTGAGCTGTCGCCCTCTCTCAACTCCATTTTTCAAATCTGCCTATGACTGCCACCACTCATCTGCCAGGCGACCGATTCAGTCGGTCCGATTACAAAACCCTGGGCCTCGCGGCCTTGGGAGGCGCGCTGGAGATTTACGATTTCATCATCTTCGTCTTCTTCGCCCTGACCCTCAGCCAGTTGTTCTTCCCGCCGGAAATGCCCGATTGGTTGCGCTTGCTACAAAGCTTCGGGATTTTCGCCACTGGCTACCTGGCTCGGCCCTTGGGCGGCATTCTCATGGCGCATTTTGCCGATCGCCTGGGACGCAAGCGGGTGTTCAGCCTGAGCATCCTGATGATGGCCTTGCCCTGCCTGCTCATCGGCGTCATGCCGACTTACGCGCAAATCGGCTATTTCGCCCCGTTGCTGTTGCTGGCGTTGCGCATCCTGCAGGGCGCGGCGGTGGGCGGGGAGGTCCCCAGTGCCTGGGTGTTCGTGGCCGAACATGCGCCGCTGCATCATCGCGGCTACGCCCTCGGCTTCCTCCAGGCCGGCCTGACCTTCGGCTACTTGCTGGGTGCCCTGACCGCCACAGCGCTGGCACGAATCTATACGCCGACGGAAATTCTTGATTACGCCTGGCGCTTCCCATTCCTGCTGGGCGGCGTCTTCGGGGTGATTGGTGTCTGGCTGCGCCGCTGGCTGAGCGAAACGCCGATTTTCATGGCCCTGCAAGCCAATCGCGACGGCGCGGCGGAACTGCCGCTGCGCACGGTCCTGCGGGACCACCGGCACGCTTTGCTGCCCGCCGCCATCCTCACCTGCGTGCTGACCTCCGCCGTGGTGGTGTTTGTGGTCATCACCCCGACCGTGATGCAAAAAAGCTTCGGCATGACCCCCAGCCATACCTTCGCCCTGAGCAGCCTGGGCATCGTCTTCCTGAACATCGGTTGCGTGCTGGCCGGCCTCATCGTCGACCGCATCGGCGCCTGGCGTACCGTCATGCTCTACAGCCTGTTGCTGCCGGTGGGCATCGCCGTGCTCTATGCGAGCCTGATCAGCGGCGGCGCCTGGCTGGGCCTGGCCTACGCCGTGGCCGGCCTGGGTTGCGGGGTGGTCGGCGCGGTGCCTTCGGTGATGGTCAGCCTGTTCCCGCCGAAAATCCGCGTGTCCGGCATCTCGTTTACCTACAACATCGCCTACGCCTTGTGGGCGAGCATGACGCCGTTGATGCTGATTGCGCTGGTGCCGTGGAGCCCGTGGGTGTGCGTGGGGTATTGCGTGGTGATGGGGGCGGTGGGTGTGGGGGCGGCGGCGTATTTTCCAGGACGGCATACGAGGGCTTCGCAGCGTTCGTTGGCGTGTGAATCCTGATCCGGCCCTTCAAAGACGCTCACGAAGAAAGTCCACAAAGGCCCGGGTTGGTGCCGAGCGGCGCCGGTCCTGGCTGAACACGGCGCCGCGTTGTTTCGAGGAGCGAGTTATTCCGGGGTATTCACCTTGATGCCGCTGCTGACCGGCAAAGGACGTGAGCATCATGGCCAGATCCTGCGGGAAGCGGCGGCTCTGGTTGAGGCGGGACAACTGCGGATCAAGGTGGACAGCGCCGGTTTGGCCTGGGGGAAGTCAATGAGGGGTTTGCCCAGGTAGCCGAAGGGCATGGTGCGGGGAAAACGATGGTGGACATTGGGGTTGAGTAAGACGAGACCGCATTGCTTAAGGCCAAACAACTTGAGGGCGCGTTCAAACCCCGTAGAATGTAGCCGCCATTATGCCGCAGCATCTCAAGGACGAATTCAAACATGCGAGTTTTTACCCTCTTCCTGGCCCTCTGCCTTATGGCAGGTTGCGCTTCCAAGCCCGATTACTACATTTCCCCTGCGCCGGTGGTGATCCCCGAGACCGCCACTTATTGGATCGACACGTTCAACGTTGAAGTCGTAGGCAAAAACGAACGCTTTCTTCCCGACGAAAAAGTCCGAGACCAGTTGCACACCGACCTGATCGTCCGCCTGCTCGACGGCAATCGCTATGCATCCAGCAAGGAAACCGCTGACTATCTGCTGGACGTCAACGCCGTCTATGCGCGCCGGATTCAAGACACCCAAGGTGGCTTCATGAGCAAGATCGTTGCCGATGGTACGTATCTGGCCAGTGTCGATTTCAATTATGAGGTCAAGGTGAAGAAGACGGGTGTCGAAGTGTTGCACTTCGCCCAAGCCCGCAAGGGGCTGATGCCAGGTGGTACGATCGGGCAACTCGAGGTCATGAGAGGCATGGCGGGCGCCCTGACGAACAGAGGAAATTCCGATGTCGAAGACTATTACACCGGCCAGTTGAGCCGCTTCATCGCCGACGATCTGCAGGGCATTCCGTCCCGCTAGCAATGCCTGCTGCAACGTGCTGACGATTGCTCCAATCACGGTAACGGCCTGGCCACTTTGGGGTGGCCAGTCCTGTCTTTTCAGCGCATCAAAAAAATTTCTTGGTTGTTAACCCGAACCGAGTGAGTCTTGCGTCTGACCCTGTGAACGGATCATTCATTCACGAGGTTCAGCCCATGTCCCGTCCACTTCCCTTTATGCGTCCTGCTGCCCAGGGCTTCGCCGTGACTTTGCTGGTGGCGTTGGCCGGTTGTGGGTTGTCTTCGTCCCGCGAGGCTGCCAAGTCGGCCGAACCGGTCGCCGTAGCGCCCAGCGTTGTACCGCAAGGCGAGATCGTCGAAATGCACTCGTCGGCGGTCAAGCGCATGGCCAAGCCGACATTGATGCCCGCCCCAAGGGTGGCGAACGATGCCGTCGCCGCGGGTTACCGTGACGAGCCGCGTGAGCAGTACGAAAAACTGCCGGACAACCCGATTCACAGCGTGGCTGAAACGCCGGTCTCGACCTTTAGCGTGGATGTCGATACCGGCAGCTATGCCAATGTGCGACGTTTGCTCAATCAAGGCAGCCTGCCGCCCGAAGGTGCCGTGCGATTGGAGGAAATGGTCAACTACTTCCCTTACCACTACGCGCTGCCCACCGATGGCTCGCCCTTTGGCGTGACCACCGAAGTGGCCCCGTCGCCATGGAACCCGCACGCCCGCTTGCTGCGCATTGGCATCAAGGCGAGTGACCGCGCCGTGGCGGACCTAGCGCCGGCCAACCTGGTATTCCTGGTGGACGTTTCCGGTTCCATGGACCGTCGCGAAGGCCTGCCGCTGGTCAAGAGCACCCTGAAGCTGCTGGTGGATCAATTGCGTGACCAGGACCGGGTGTCGCTGGTGGTGTATGCCGGCGAGTCCCGGGTGGTGCTCAAGCCCACTTCGGGCCGCGATAAGGTGAAGATCCGCAACGCCATTGATCAACTCGATGCCGGGGGTTCTACCGCAGGGGCGTCGGGTATCGAACTGGCTTATCAAATGGCTCGGGAGAGCTTTATCGACAAGGGCATCAATCGCATCCTGCTGGCCACCGATGGCGACTTCAACGTGGGTGTCAGCGATTTCGACAGCCTCAAGCAGATGGCCGTGGATCAGCGTAAAAGCGGTGTATCCCTGACGACGCTGGGCTTTGGTGTGGATAACTACAATGAACACCTGATGGAGCAACTGGCCGACGCCGGTGATGGCAACTACGCCTACATCGACAACCTGCTCGAAGCGCGCAAGGTGCTGGTGGACCAACTCAGCTCGACTCTGGCGGTGGTGGCGCGGGATGTGAAGTTGCAGGTGGAGTTCAACCCTGCCCAGGTCAGCGAATATCGCCTGCTGGGTTATGAGAACCGCGCGCTCAAGCGTGAGGATTTCAACAACGATAAGGTCGATGCGGGTGAGATTGGCGCCGGGCACACGGTGACCGCGTTGTATGAAGTTGTTCCGAAAGGTGAGCAGGGCTGGTTGGAACCGTTGCGTTATGCCAATACGCCTAAGCCGGACGGCAAGTCAGGAGAGTTGGCGATGTTGCGCGTACGCTACAAGCCTGCAGAAGGTGGTAGCAGCCGATTGATCGAGCATCCCATCGCCAGCGCTCCAAACGATGCCAAGGCCAGCGATGACTTGCGCTTCGCCGCCGCCGTGGCTGCTTTCGCCCAGCAGCTCAAGGGTGATGGGCGTTACACTGGAGCAATGAGCTTGAAGGACACCGCACAATTGGCTCGCTCCGCCCGAGGTGATGACCCGTTTGGTTTGCGTGCCGAATTTGTGCAATTGGTCGAGCTGGCGCAGAGCCTGAAACCCACGGTCAAACAGTGATTCTGAACACAACGGGATCAACTGTGGGAGCTGGCTCGCCCGCGAAGGCGGCCTGTCAGGCAAGGAAGTGCGGTCTGACACGCCGCCTTCGCGGGCAAGTCCGGCTCCCACAGAGTCATCCGCAATCCGCAGGACCGTGTTCAACACCGAAAGGAGTTCGCCACCCCCATGCCCGCTCCGCTTGATCCTCCCAGCGATGAATCGCTGCTGGCCCGCTACCGCGACGGCGACGGGGCTTCTTTTGAGGTCCTGTACGCACGCCATCGACTGGGGCTTTACCGGTTCCTCGTGTCCTTGAGCAACAAAGCCGAACTGGCTGAAGAAGTGTTTCAGGAGACCTGGCTCAGCCTGATCCGCAGCGCTACCCAGCCACAAGGCCGGGCGAGTTTTCGCACCTGGCTGTTCCAGATTGCCCGCAACCGCTTGATCGATCACTGGCGCAAACACGGGGTCCACAACCCGTTGCACGACAGTTACGACGAGCAGCTTCACGTCCAGCCCGACGACACCAGCAGCCCTGAGCAACAGTTGAGCCTTAGCCGCGACCAGGCTCGTCTCGAGGCCGCGTTGCAGGCCTTGCCCGAGGATCAGCGGGAGGTCTTCCTGCTGCGCCTGCACGGCGACCTGGAGCTACCGCAGATCGCCGCCTTGACCGGCGTCCCGTTGGAAACGGTCAAAAGCCGCTTGCGTTACGCCCAGCAGAAGTTGCATCGACTGCTGGCCGAGGAGGTACCCGCATGATTGATACCAAACACACCCCGGATCCCGACGACGAAATGCTCATCGAGCATTTCCGCCAACACGCCAGCGGCGAACCGCCCGCGTCCCTGGACGCTTTCATCCTGGCTGCCGCCCATCGCGAAGCGCCAACGCCCGTCCCAAGCTTGTGGACGCGCTGGCTGCAAGCCTGCCAACGGCCGCGTTGGCAAATGGCATTCGCCACGGTCGCCGGTGTGGCGCTGATGATTGGTCTGGTAGTGCGTTCACCCGTGTCCCACGACGAGCTGGCCTCACCCGCCTCGATGGAGTTTTCCGCCGATCGGCAAGAACCCGCCGTTGCCGCTGCACCGCCGCCGGCCATGCCCGCTCCCGCACCGATAGCCCGTATGGCGCCCCAGGGCGAACTGGCCCGAGCCCCGGAAAGCACTGACCAGGCCCTTGCGCAAAAGCCCGCGGCGAAAATGAGCAAAAGCGCGCCCGTTGCCCTGCCATCGTTGGAGCAGGAACTACTGGAAATCCTGCGGTTGCGCCAGGCGGGTGATGCCAAGGCCGCTGATGAGAAGCTGCTGGCGCTGCATAAGCGTTTCCCCAAGGAGGATTTGCCGGCGCGGTTGGAGGCGTTGCAAAAGCGTTGAGTGAGACAGCGCCCACAAAAAAGCCCCAGGTCTTGCGACCTGGGGCTTTTGATTCTGCAAATGGTGCACCAGGCGGGATTCGAACCCACGACCCCTGCCTTCGGAGGGCAGTACTCTATCCAGCTGAGCTACTGGTGCGACGCGGGCGCCATGATACTCATATGCATGGCGGGCGTCCATGCTGCTGAATCGCCTGCGTTTTTGGGCCGCTCGCTGGGTGTTGGCTACGCTGATCAGAAAAAACGGACAAATTCGTATTTTTCGTTCTTTTTTTCGAACAGCCTATTGTCCTTCACCCCCATCGGCCCTAGGATTCGTTTGAGATTTCAAACGCTCTTGTCTGGGTGCTGAACCGCACGTCTGTGCTTATGTGCGATATTTCTGTGCTTCAGCCCGGTGGATGATTTCCCTGACGGCAGCCCCTGAGGCGCCTTTCTACAAATCTAATTCGCTCCGCGCGTGCGCGGTGCTGTTAAGGAAAGTCGACATGCAGCTTAAAGACACCCTGTTGTTCCGCCAACAAGCCTTTATCGATGGCGCTTGGGTCGATGCGGACAATGGTCAGACAATCAAGGTCACCAACCCGGCAACGGGCGAAGTGCTGGGCACTGTGCCGAAGATGGGCGCCGCCGAAACCCGTCGGGCGATTGAAGCCGCCGACAAGGCGCTGCCGGCCTGGCGTGCGCTGACGGCCAAGGAGCGCGCGAACAAGCTGCGCCGCTGGTACGAATTGCTGATCGAGAACCAGGACGACCTCGGTCGCCTGATGACCCTGGAACAAGGCAAGCCACTGGCCGAAGCCAAGGGCGAAATCGTCTACGCAGCGTCGTTCATCGAATGGTTCGCCGAAGAAGCCAAGCGCATCTACGGTGATGTAATTCCCGGCCACCAGCCCGACAAGCGCCTGATCGTGATCAAGCAGCCAATCGGCGTGACCGCTGCCATTACCCCATGGAACTTCCCGGCCGCGATGATCACCCGCAAGGCCGGCCCGGCCCTGGCCGCCGGTTGCACCATGGTCATCAAACCGGCTTCGCAGACGCCGTTCTCGGCCCTGGCCCTGGTTGAGCTGGCGCACCGTGCGGGCATCCCGCAAGGCGTGCTGAGCGTGGTCACTGGCAGTGCCGGCGACATCGGCGGCGAGCTGACCAGTAACCCGATCGTGCGCAAGCTGTCGTTCACCGGCTCGACTGAGATCGGTCGCCAGCTGATGGCCGAATGCGCCAAGGACATCAAGAAAGTCTCCCTGGAACTGGGCGGCAACGCGCCGTTCATTGTGTTCGACGATGCGGACCTGGATAAGGCCGTCGAAGGCGCGATCATTTCCAAGTACCGCAACAACGGCCAGACCTGCGTCTGCGCCAACCGCCTGTACATCCAGGATTCGGTGTACGACGCGTTCGCTGAGAAACTGAAAGTGGCGGTGGCCAAGCTCAAGATCGGCAACGGTCTGGAAGACGGCACCACTACCGGCCCGTTGATCGATGGCAAAGCGGTTGCCAAGGTGCAAGAGCACATTGCCGATGCGGTCAGCAAAGGCGCGACCGTGCTGTCGGGCGGCAAGGCGATGGAAGGCAACTTCTTCGAGCCGACCATCCTCACCAACGTGCCATCGAACGCCGCCGTGGCGAAGGAAGAAACCTTCGGCCCGCTGGCGCCGCTGTTCCGCTTCAAAGACGAAGCCGAAGTGATCGCGATGTCCAACGACACCGAGTTCGGCCTGGCCTCGTACTTCTATGCCCGTGACCTGGGCCGTGTGTTCCGTGTGGCTGAAGCCCTGGAATACGGCATGGTCGGCGTCAACACCGGTTTGATCTCCAACGAAGTCGCGCCGTTTGGCGGCATCAAGGCCTCGGGCCTGGGCCGTGAAGGCTCCAAGTACGGCATCGAGGACTACCTGGAAATCAAATACCTCTGCCTGGGTATCTGATCCGCTTCAAGCGCAAAGGGCACGAGAGCGCTGTCCCTTTGCGTGTTTCACCCGTTCTGTTTCTTGTGGCCGGAACGCTGCGGCAGTCGATCATCACATGCTGTCGCAGTTGCCTCCCGGCCATGTATTCCTTGAACCACGCCGACCGATGAGCGGCGAATGAGGACTGTAATGAGCAAGACTAACGCTGACTTGATGGCCCGCCGTACCGCTGCTGTTCCCCGTGGCGTCGGCCAGATTCACCCGATCTTCGCTGAATCGGCGAAGAACGCCACGGTAACCGATGTCGAAGGCCGTGAATTCATCGACTTCGCTGGCGGCATCGCTGTGCTGAACACCGGCCACCTGCACCCGAAAATCATCGCTGCCGTGACCGCACAACTGAACAAGCTGACCCACACCTGCTTCCAGGTCCTGGCCTACGAGCCGTACGTGGAGCTGTGCGAAAAAATCAACGCCAAGGTGCCGGGTGATTTCGCCAAGAAAACCCTGCTGGTGACCACCGGTTCCGAAGCGGTGGAAAACGCCGTGAAAATCGCTCGCGCCGCCACGGGCCGTGCCGGTGTGATTGCCTTCACCGGCGCTTACCACGGTCGTACCATGATGACCCTGGGCCTGACCGGTAAAGTCGTGCCGTACTCGGCCGGCATGGGTCTGATGCCTGGCGGTATCTTCCGCGCCCTGTACCCGAACGAACTGCACGGCGTGAGCATCGACGATTCCATCGCCAGCATCGAGCGCATTTTCAAGAACGACGCCGAGCCCCGTGACATCGCCGCAATCATCATCGAGCCAGTGCAGGGCGAGGGTGGTTTCTATGTGGCGCCCAAAGAATTCATGAAGCGCCTGCGCGCGCTGTGCGACCAGCACGGCATCCTCTTGATCGCTGACGAAGTGCAGACCGGCGCCGGTCGTACCGGCACCTTCTTCGCCATGGAGCAGATGGGCGTTGCCGCCGACCTGACCACCTTCGCCAAATCCATTGCCGGCGGCTTCCCGTTGGCTGGTGTTTGCGGCAAGGCCGAGTACATGGATGCCATCGCGCCGGGTGGCCTGGGCGGCACCTACGCCGGCAGCCCGATTGCTTGCGCGGCTGCCCTGGCGGTGATGGAAGTCTTCGAGGAAGAGCACCTGCTGGACCGCTGCAAGGCGGTGGGGGAGCGTCTGGTTACCGGCCTCAAGGCCATCCAGAAGAAGTACCCGGTGATCGGTGAAGTCCGAGCTCTGGGCGCGATGATTGCGGTGGAGCTGTTCGAAGACGGCGACTCCCACAAGCCGAACGCCGCAGCGGTGGCTCAGATCGTGGCCAAGGCGCGCGACAAGGGCTTGATCCTGCTGTCCTGCGGCACCTACGGTAACGTTCTACGGGTGCTGGTGCCGCTGACCTCGCCGGACGAGCAACTGGACAAAGGCCTGGCAATCATCGAAGAGTGCTTCTCCGAGCTCTGATTTACGAACTCTGATTGTGCGCTGATTCACAAAAAACCCGCTTCGGCGGGTTTTTTCATATCCGCAGGCATATCCCGCAGGTTTGAGCTGTCTGGAATGGCCTTCATTGGCTAAGGTGCATGTATGGCAAGGGAGCGATGCTGCATGGCTGCTGTGGTTTTACCCGCTGTACCGCGTGTGCTGATTGCCGAGGCCGACCCGGCGTCCCGGGAGCTGCTTGAGCAAGTGTTGTCGGGCGTGCGTTGCGATGCCCGAGTGGATACCTGCGGTGAGGGGCAACAGGCCCTGGATTTGCTGGCGCATAACTCGTACGACCTGGTCATCGCCGATTGGGAGCTGCCGGGTGTTGATGGCCTGGCGATCCTGCGTGGTCTTCGCCAACAGCATCGCACCCCGCCGTTGCCATTCATCCTGATGAGTCGGCGTAACGACAGCGCCAGTGTGCGTGAGGTCGTGCCACTGGCGCCGATGGCGTATTTGACCAAACCCTTGAACCGCGAAAGCCTGACCCAGCGTTTGCAAGGGTTGCTGTTGAGTGGCAGTGAAGAAACCTCCCACGACGTGCCGGTCCCAGGGCCGGGGCTGACCCTGGTAGCGTTTCTGGAGCGTCGGCGTGAGCTGTCCGAAGGCGCGCCGCTGATGACCGATGTGCAGGTGGCGGTCAAGCGCTGCCTGAACCCCACGGGTCTGGATCTGAAGCTGCTGGAAGAGGAGATTCGCACCGACCCGCAAATCTCTGGGGTGCTGATTGCGGCGGCCAACAATGCTGCCCAGCATCAGGGTGGCGGCCCGGTGCAGACCGTAGCCCAGGCGCTGCACCAGCTCGGCACGGGGCAGAGCATGAACCTGATCCTCGGCCTGACTCTCAAGCGCTGCGCCCGGCTCAGCGTTCCGTGCCTGGCGGACTATGCCAAGCGCTACTGGGAATTGTCCCTGCACACCGCCGAGTACGCCCGAATCCTGGCTCGGCTGCTGGATCTGGAGCCGGAACGCTGTTATTGCGCCGGGTTGTTACACCGCCTGGGCGACCTGGCGCTGCTGCGTTGCCTGGAGGAGTGGACGCAGGCGGGTGGCGAGCTGGATGAGTGGGAGGAAGTAGGAAATTCCCTCGATCAATACGGCGCCGGTTTCGGCTCGGCGCTGCGCACCCGTTGGCGCCTGCCGCTGGAGCTGCGTGAGTTGATCGCGGCAGCCTACAGCCTGGGTGGTGGGGTTTACTCTCGCGAGGCACTGGTGATGAACATGGCGGCGCAGATGGCTCACCTGACCGAGCATGAAGGGCTTGAAGAGCTGGCCCGGGGGCGCACGGCGCGTTTGCTGAAGATCGGTTTGCCGGAGTTGATGCGATTGCGCAGGAAGTAGCGTCGCTGACTAACTCCCACAGGAATTTGGGTATGACTGGAGTTTTGCTGACTCCTTAGCGCGGAGATTGCTCAAGCCGCAATGATGCGATTCTTACCCTGGCGCTTGGCTTCATACATGGCCGCATCGGCCCGGGCGAACAGGCTGTCGAGGGTCTGGTCTTCGACGGTGATGCTGGTCAGGCCCTGGCTCACGGTAATGCCGAAGTTCTGCTCGCCGCAGCGAAAATTCAAGCGCTGGATTTCCCGTTGCAGACGCTCGGCCACTTGCAGCGCCATGTCCGGGGCACAACCGGGGAACACGGCGGCGAATTCTTCGCCGCCGATCCGCCCAAACAGATCACCGCGCCTGAGCACGGAGCGTCCGCTTTCGGCGATTTTCTGCAGCACGGTATCGCCTTCCTGGTGGCCGTAGGTGTCGTTGATCACCTTGAAGTCATCGATGTCCAGCAGTAGGAACGCCATAGGCATCCCCTGTAGCCGTGCCTGCTCGAACTCTCGGTGGGCGCACTCGAAGAAATGGCGTCGATTGCTGCTCTGGGTCAGCACGTCAGTGGTTGCCAGTCGCTGCAGTTCACTTTCCAGCAGCTTCTTTTCGGTGATGTCTTCGGCGATGCCCACCACAATCACCGGTTGCCCTGGCTCGGCCTTGCGGTTGATGAAGCATTTGTCGCTCAGCCAGCGGATCTGGCCATCAGCGGCGATGATGCGGTATTCGCGATCTTCGACGGCGCCTTTGACCAGCACTTCGGCCAGGCTGCGTTCGGCGTACTCTTGGTCATCCGGGTAGATTGCGTCGCGCCATTCGTTGAAATCGGCCATGACCAGGCCAGCAGGCCGGCCAAAGATCCGCTCGTAGGCGGGGCTGACGTACAGCACTTGCCGGGTTTCCCAGTTGAACGCCCACAGCACGGCATTGACACTGACCAGCAGTGAGCTGAACAGCTGCTCACGCTCGCTCAGGCGTGCGACTTCGCCCTGGGCGTGCATCAGCGCCATGAGGGTCTGGGCCGCTTCGGGCCAATGAGGTTGGGATGAATCCTGTAGGTTCTTGTCGACCATCGGCACAAATCTCAAAGAACGTGCACTGCTGTGGATTTGCACGCGCTCACTCCAAAGCCCGCCTGGATGGCGAAGTGCTCATTGAGATAGGGGATTTGAGGCGAAGTTCCTTTTCAGGCGACGAAGGGCGGGGCCTGGCAACATTTAACAGGGGGCGTGCAGCAAAGAAAAACCCCGCCGGAGGCGGGGTTTGGTTATCAGGCCGTGGCGGGCCGCAGCGAGTAGGTCTTGAGCTGGTCGGCGAAGTCCCGCAGGGACTGGATGCCGCTGGCCTCGGCTTCGTGGACCCATTCCTTGATGGCGGCAAGCATGTCATGGCCGTTGCTGCTGGTCTTGACCCAGATCTGTTGCAAGGCCAGGCGTTTTTCGTAGATCACCTTCAGCGCCTGACTGTGTTCCAGCATGTTCTGGATGCGCGCGTGGTGACGGTCATCCAGCAGGCTGGTTTCCCGCGACAGCAAGCGTTTGGCCCGGTGGAACTGATGGCGCACCGAGTGATCGACCTTCTCCAGTTCCTGTTTGACCAGCGGTGCGATGACCAGCCGGCGATATTGGGCCATGATCTGGAAACGGTTGTTGAGGATCGCCATGGCGGTGTCCATGTCCAGATGGCCCTTGCCTTCGACCCGGTGGGCGATCGGCGCGACCCGCTGGACCTTGGCCAGGCGCAGGAAACTGAACACCTGGATCCAGGCCCAGCCCAGGTCGAACTCCCATTTGCGTACCGACAGCTTGGCCGAGTTGGGGTAGGTGTGGTGGTTGTTATGCAGCTCTTCGCCACCGATCAGGATGCCCCAGGGCACCAGGTTGGTCGCCGCGTCGCGGCATTCGAAGTTGCGGTAGCCCACGGCATGGCCCAGGCCATTGACCACGCCGGCGGCCCAGACGGGAATCCACATCATCTGGATGGCCCAGATGGTGATGCCGATGGTGCCGAACAGCAGCAGGTCGATGGCGCCCATGATCGCCACACCCAGCAGTGGGAAGCGGCTGTAGAGGTTGCGCTCGATCCAATCCTCAGGGCAGTTCTTGCCGTAGATGCGCAGGGTTTCCGGATTCTCCGCCTCGGCGCGATACAGCTCGGCACCTTTGCGCAGTACGGTGGACAAGCCTTTGATCACCGGGCTGTGGGGGTCGTCGACGGTTTCGCATTTGGCGTGATGCTTGCGGTGGATAGCGGTCCATTCGCGGGTGTTCTGTGCCGTGGTCAGCCACAGCCAGAAGCGGAAGAAATGTTTGAGGCCGGCATTGAGCTCAAGGGAGCGATGCGCCGAATAACGGTGCAAGTACACCGTGACGCCAATGATTGTGACGTGGGTCATCAGCAGGGTGACTGCCACCAGTGACCAGGGCGACAAGCCAAGAAAACCTTCGTACCACATAGGCTGTAGGACCCTCGATAAAGATAGAAACTGCCGTTGCATTATCACCGGCCCGACAGATAAAACCAGTCGCCCTTTCAGATAAAAGTGGCAGGATGTTTCTTCCTCTATAATTCCCGCCTCTTCATAGGGACATGGATGGCCGAATGACTGTCTACCGCCGCATCGCTCTGCGCACAGCGCTGCTTTATCTCTTGCTGTCAGTCGTCTGGCTGCAGCTGGTTGGTTATTTATTGAGCAGTTTCTTCGATCAATCCGCCGACCGACTTCGCTGGTTGCTGATCAACGGTTATGCCTGGGTGCTGGTCAGCGCCGGGTTGATCTTCCTGACCCGAGTGCGGATGTCCCGGTTTTTCGGGCCGGGCGAGCACAGCGCCGATCGCGAGCGCCTGCGCCAGGCCGCCGCCGTCTTCGATTGCACCCGCGAAGGGGTGTTGGTGACGGACCGCAACGGCCTGATCGTGCACGTTAACCGGGCCTTTATGGCGATTACCGGTTACGGTCGGGACGAAGTGCTGGGCCAGCGACCCAATCTGTTCAAGTCCGGTCGTCATGGGCCGGATTTCTATCGCGACATGTTTGTCGCCTTGGACAGCCTGGGTGAGTGGAGCGGCGAGATCTGGAACCGGCGTAAAAGCGGCGAGATCTACCCTCAGTGGCAGACGATCCGCGTCGTTCGCGACGACAACGGCCAGGTCAGTCATTACGTCGCGGTGTTTTCGGATATCAGCGCAATCAAGGATTCCGAGCACGAACTGGCGCACCTGGCCCATCACGATCCGCTGACAGGCTTGCCCAACCGCCTGCTGTTTTCTGATCGCACGGAACAGGCCCTGGCGTCGGCACAGCTCCACAAACGTGGCTGCGCGCTGCTGTTGGTGGACTTGGATCACTTCAAAAACATCAACGACAGCCTGGGGCACAACGTCGGTGATGAGTTACTCAAAGGTGTGGCCGAGCGGTTTCGCGGGCTCTTTGCCCCAGGTGTGACCCTGGCCCGGCTGGGGGGCGACGAATTTGCCGTGCTGGTGGAAAACTGTGCGCAGCCCGGGCAGGCGGCAGTGTTGGCGCGGCGCATCCTCGACGCCCTGAAGGAGCCGTTGCGGCTCGATCAGCAGTCGTTGTTCATCAACGCCAGCATCGGCATCAGTCTGTTTCCCGGTGATGCCCTCAGCGCCGGGCAGTTGCTGCGCAACGCCGATTCGGCGCTGTTCAAGGCCAAGAGTGCCGGGCGCGACGGTTACGCCTTGTACACCGAAGAGCTCACCGTCCACGCTCAGCAACGCGTCGAGATCGCCTCCGAACTACGCCTGGCCCTTCAGCAGCAGCAATTGCGGGTTCATTACCAACCGGTGTACGACCTGGCGAGCAGCCGCCTGATCGGTGTCGAGGCATTGGTGCGGTGGGAGCATCCCACGCGCGGGTTGGTTTCGCCCGCCGAGTTCATTCCCATCGCCGAGCGCGTCGGGCTGATTGCCCAGATCGATGCCTGGGTCATGGACCAGGCCTGTCGGCAGATGTGTCGGTGGCAGCAGGCTGGAGTGGCGTTGTCGTTCGTCGCGGTCAACGTCTCCAGCCGACTGTTCGCCCATCGCGAGTTGTACGAGCAGGTCGCCAAGGTGCTGCACGACACGGGCCTGGACCCTGCGTGCCTGGAGTTGGAGGTGACCGAAAGCGCTGTGATGGAAGACCCGGAGGTGGCGCTGGAACAGATGCATCGCCTACGGGAGTTGGGCGTACGGCTGGCGATCGACGATTTCGGCACGGGTTATTCGTCGTTATTGCGGCTCAAGCGCTTGCCGGTGCAGAAGCTCAAGATCGATCAGGGCTTTGTCGCCGGGTTGCCTTGGGATGAGGACGACGCGGCGATTGTCCGAGTGATTATCGCCCTGGCACACAGCATGGGCATGCAGGTGCATGCCGAAGGCATCGAGCAGCGCGAGCAGGCGGCATTTTTGCTTGAACAGGCGTGTGAACTCGGGCAGGGCTACTGGTTTGGCCGGCCGGTGGCCGCGCAGCAACTGGATTGGGACCGTGCGCCGGCCATTGCCTGATCACCCGTTGAATTGATGTTGACTGATGCTCGGGTAGAAACCGGAGACATCCTTTATAGGTGTGAAATACGGTCAGGAGGTGCCTGACCATGCCCTGGACCGCTTGCACGTAATGGAGGGGGGCAGCTGTGTACGAGTGTGCAAGACCGAGTCACCTACCCAAACTCGGTAGATCCGAAGATCTCCCGAACACAGCCGTCATAGAACACGGGCGCGAATGGCTAGAAGCATTCTGGGTGGGTGTTTACTCGGACTTGCACGTCCGTGTCACCGTTTTTTGCGATGATGAACCAAGGTTAGCGGCAGAAAACCAGGGTGCCTAGTTCATGAACAGCCCAGCGTTTTGAAGGAAATATCCGAGGGTTTGGCAGGGGAAAAGCCCCCCAATTACCCCTGCCGTAGGACGCCAGATACTTTATGTTATTTTGGTTATATAAAAATTCTTAAATAGTCTTTTTAAGAATATCTGCGCTTATCTAATATTGCTCCCACGCCGCAAGCAGTGCCGCCCACTGCCAGGCATTCATTCAAGGAGCAGCAGCATGAGCGCATCCCTACGTAGCGTTGATGGCCAGGACGAAGCAACCATCTTGCGCGAGATCCAGAGCGCACTGCGCGATCTGCGCTTTGGCGCGGTGGAAATCACCGTGCACAACGCGCAAGTGGTTCAGATCGAACGCAAGGAAAAATTCCGGTTGCAGCAGCCGAGCCATAAGCCGTCTTGAAAAAGCCAAAAGATCGCAGCCTTCGGCAACTCCTACGGGGGGCTGAGGGTAGGAGCTGCCGAAGGCTGCGATCTTTTTCTATGAGCCAGATGAATTTCCAGAAGCCATAAGAACACCAGAATTCCAGGAGCTTTCACCATGTCGTCAATTCGCCGTTATGCCTTGGCCGCCCTGGCCAGTGCTGTTTTTGCAGGTTCCGCGGTTGCCAAGGATTACGAGTTGCTTAACGTGTCCTACGACCCGACCCGCGAGCTGTATCAGGATTACAACGCCGAATTCGCCAGTTTCTGGAAGAAGGCGCACCCGGACGATAACGTGAAGATCCAACAGTCCCATGGCGGCTCGGGCAAACAAGGTCGAGCGGTGATCGATGGTCTGCGGGCCGACGTGGTGACCCTGGCCCTGGCCGGTGACATCGACGAAATCGCCAAGCTGGGCAAGTCCCTGCCGGTGGACTGGCAAACGCGCTTGCCGGAGGCCAGCACGCCTTACACCTCGACCATCGTATTTCTGGTGCGCAAGGGCAATCCCAAGGGCATCAAGGATTGGGGCGATCTGATCAAGAATGACGTATCGGTCATCACCCCGAACCCGAAGACCTCCGGCGGCGCTCGTTGGAACTTCCTCGCGGCCTGGGCCTATGGCCTCAAGGCCAACGGTGGTGACGAAGCCAAGGCCAAGGAATACGTGCAAGCGCTGTTCAAGCATGTGCCGATCCTCGACACCGGCGCCCGCGGCTCGACCATTACTTTCGTCAACAACGGTCAGGGCGACGTGTTGCTGGCCTGGGAAAACGAAGCGTTCCTGGCGCTGAAAGAAGATGGCGGCGCGGACAAGTTCGACATCGTTGTGCCGTCGCTGTCGATTCTGGCCGAACCGCCGGTGGCGGTGGTGGACAAGAACGCCGAGAAGAAGGGCAACCTGGAGATCGCCGAAGCCTACCTCAAGCACCTGTACAGTCCGGCCGGCCAGGAAATCGCCGCGAAGAACTTCTATCGTCCACGTGACAAGGACGTGGCCGCCAAGTACTCCCGGCAGTTCCCGAAACTGGAGCTGGTGACCATCGACAAAGACTTCGGTGGCTGGAAAACCGCCCAGCCGAAGTTCTTCAATGATGGTGGCGTGTTCGACCAGATCTATCAGGCGCAGTAAGCTGAAATAGAGCGCAATTCATGTGGGAGCGGGCTTGCTCGCGAAGGCGGTACAGTCAGTATCAATGTTGCCTGACATACCGCTTTCGCGAGCAAGCCCGCTCCCACAGGTTACGCACCCTAACGGGCTGGCATTTGCTAACAGGTCCCGATTTACCATCGGGGCTTTGCGAGTTCTCAACCAAGGACCTTTATGTCGCGTCGCATATCCCCCGTCATACCCGGCTTCGGGCTGACGCTGGGCTACACCCTGGTGTACCTCAGTCTGATTGTGCTCATACCGCTGGCGGCGATGTTCGTGCATGCCGCTCAACTCACCTGGGAACAGTTCTGGGCGATCATCTCGGCGCCGCGGGTGCTGGCTGCCTTGAAGCTCAGTTTCGGCACCGCGCTGTACGCCGCGATCATCAACGGCGTGATCGGTACGCTGTTGGCCTGGGTGCTGGTGCGCTACACCTTCCCCGGTCGCAAGATCATCGATGCGATGATCGACCTGCCGTTCGCCTTGCCCACCGCCGTGGCGGGTATTGCGCTGACGGCGTTGTATGCGCCGACCGGCCTGGTCGGCCAGTTCGCCACCGACCTGGGGTTCAAGATCGCCTATACGCCGCTGGGCATCACCCTGGCGCTGACCTTTGTGACACTACCCTTCGTGGTGCGCACGGTGCAGCCGGTGCTGGCCGATATTCCCCGTGAAGTCGAAGAGGCCGCCGCTTGCCTCGGTGCCAAGCCGTGGCAAGTGTTCCGCCACATCCTCGTGCCAGCGCTGTTGCCGGCCTGGTTGACCGGTTTCGCCCTGGCCTTTGCCCGTGGCGTGGGCGAGTACGGCTCGGTAATTTTCATCGCCGGCAACATGCCGATGAAAACCGAGATCCTGCCGCTGCTGATCATGGTCAAGCTCGATCAATACGACTACACCGGCGCCACCTCCATCGGCGTGCTGATGCTGGTGGTTTCCTTCGTCCTGTTGCTGCTGATCAACCTGCTGCAGCGGCGCATCGAAACCCCATAAGGAGGCGCGAACATGTCCCAATCGTCTATTTCCGCGGCCTCCACCAACGCCGCTCGCCGCGGCAGTGCAACTTCGCGGGGCGTCCTGATCGGCCTCGGCTGGCTGATTTTTGCGCTGTTCCTGCTGCTGCCGTTGTTCATCGTGGTGTCCCAGGGCCTGAAGCTCGGCCTGGGGGCGTTCTTTACCGCGATCTTTGAACCCGACGCGCTGTCGGCGCTGAAGCTCACGGTGGTTGCGGTGCTGATCTCGGTGCCCCTGAACCTGGTGTTCGGTGTCAGCGCCGCGTGGTGCGTGAGCAAATATTCATTCCGTGGCAAGAGCATGCTGGTGACGCTGATCGACCTGCCGTTCTCGGTGTCGCCAGTGATCGCCGGCCTGGTCTATGTGCTGATGTTCGGCGCCCAGGGCCTGTTCGGGCCGTGGCTGTCGGATCACGACATCCAGATTGTGTTTGCGCTGCCGGGCATCGTGTTGGCGACGATCTTCGTCACCGTGCCATTCGTGGCCCGTGAGCTGATCCCGCTGATGCAGGAGCAGGGCACCCAGGAAGAAGAGGCTGCGCGCCTGTTGGGTGCCAATGGCTGGCAGATGTTCTGGCATATCACCGTGCCGAACATCAAGTGGGGGCTGATCTATGGCGTGGTGCTGTGTACCGCCCGGGCCATGGGCGAGTTCGGTGCGGTGTCGGTGGTGTCCGGGCACATTCGTGGGGTGACCAACACCCTGCCGCTGCACGTCGAGATCCTCTACAACGAATACAACCATGTGGCCGCGTTCGCTGTGGCGAGCCTGTTGCTGATCCTGGCGCTCTTCATCCTGCTGCTCAAGCAGTGGAGCGAAAACCGAATCAACCGCCTGCGCGCCAGCGCCGCGGAGGAATAAGTCATGTCGATCGAAGTCCGTAATGTCAGCAAGAATTTTCACGCCTTCAAGGCCCTGGACAACATCAGCCTGGACATCCAGAGCGGCGAGTTGGTGGCGCTGCTGGGCCCGTCGGGTTGCGGCAAGACCACCTTGCTGCGGATCATCGCCGGCCTCGAAACCCCGGACCAGGGCAACATCGTGTTCCACGGCGAGGACGTTTCCGGCCACGACGTGCGTGATCGCAACGTCGGTTTCGTGTTCCAGCACTACGCCCTGTTCCGCCACATGACGGTGTTCGATAACGTTGCCTTCGGCTTGCGCATGAAGCCCAAGAACCAGCGCCCGAACGAAAGCCAGATCGCGACCAAGGTCCACGAACTGCTGAACATGGTGCAACTGGACTGGCTCGCCGACCGTTACCCGGAGCAACTGTCCGGTGGCCAGCGCCAGCGTATTGCCCTGGCCCGTGCCCTGGCGGTTGAGCCCAAGGTGTTGCTGCTGGACGAACCCTTCGGCGCCCTCGACGCCAAGGTCCGCAAGGAACTGCGTCGTTGGCTGGCGCGGCTGCACGAGGACATCAACCTGACCTCGGTGTTCGTGACCCACGACCAGGAAGAAGCCATGGAAGTCGCCGACCGGATCGTGGTGATGAACAAAGGCGTGATCGAGCAGATCGGCTCACCGGGGGATGTGTATGAAAACCCGGCCAGCGACTTCGTGTATCACTTCCTCGGCGACTCGAACCGCCTGCACTTGGGTGAGGATCGGCATGTGCTGTTCCGCCCCCATGAAGTTTCGCTGTCGCGTTCGGAACTGGAGGATCACCACGCCGCCGAAGTGCGCGACATCCGACCGCTGGGCGCCACCACCCGGGTGACCTTGAAGGTCGAAGGCCAAAGCGAATTGATTGAAGCCGAAGTGGTGAAGGATCACGACAGCCTGGTGGGCCTGGCGAAGGGCGAGACACTGTTCTTCAAGCCGAAGGTCTGGCAGAAGGTCGCCAACCTCTAAGATCACAAGCATCGCGAGCAAGCTCGCTCCCACAGGGGATTTGTGAACGGCGCAGATCTATTGTGGGAGCGAGCACGCTCCCACAGAGGTTCGCATTGCGTTGTTTTCAGGCCGCCGATCGTCGGTTGCGCACGGCCATCGGCCCTGCGCGTTCTTCAATGGCCCGCTTCAGTTCGCTTCTGAGCCCCAGCAGAAAACCCGCTTCAACCACCACAAACAACGGCCCGACAATCAGCCCGGTGAGGTCGTCTACGAACGCTGGTTTGCGGCCTTCGTAATAGTGCCCGACAAACTGGATCACCCAACCCACCACAAACATCCCCAGGCCACTGCCCAGCCACACCGAGGTGCTTTGCCCGGCCAGCGTCTGGCCCAGCCATACCGCCAGGCCCAGCAGCACCGTCATGAGTACACCCAGGCGCAACTCCAGGCGCAGATAGAACCAGGCACTCGCTGCCGCCACCAACAACGCCGGAGACAACAGGATCGCGCCCATCGGCCAACCCGGCCGAGACAGCAGCACGGCGACGGCGACGAAAATCAGCGGAATGCCAATGAAGTGGCTGGCGATGTTGCGTGGATCGCGGTGGTAGGCGGCATATTGACTGAGATGATCGACGAGGCTTTTCATTGTTGTTCCTCCTGAGGTGATGCCTGCATGATGCCCAGGTTCAATGAGTTGTTCTGTCAGTTAGCCGACACTTGTCCCGGAGTTTCCATGAATTCGCGTCCCTGGCACTCGCACCTGATGGCCGGTCACTGGTACCGCCATTTGCCTGTTGAGTTACAGAATAGTCTGCTGGGGATGTCGCGGGTACTGCGCCTGTTGCCGGGGGATCGACTGTTCCAGCGTGGCGATCCACCTTGCGGGATCTACGCCGTGCTGGAAGGCGCGGTACGGGTCGGTGCGGTGAACGAGCAGGGCAAGGAGGCGCTGCTAAGCGTGGTCGAGGCGCCCCACTGGTTCGGTGAAATCTGCCTGTTCGATGGCCAGCCGCGGACCCATGATGCGCAGGGGGTAGGTCAATGCACCCTGCTGCACTTGCCTCAGGCGCCGCTGCTGGCATTTCTGCAGGAGCAACCGCTCTACTGGCGGCATCTCGCGTTGCTGATGAGCCACAAACTGCGCCTGGCCTTCACCAACCTCGAACACCTGAGCCTGATGCCCGCCCCCGCACGCGTGGCCCATCGCCTGTTGATGATCGCCGAAGGCTACGGCGAAATCGAGCCGGCGCGCCGGGTCTTGCAGCTGCCCCAGGAACAACTGGCGCTGATGCTCTCGCTGTCGCGCCAGACCACCAACCAGATCCTCAAGGATTTGCAGGGCCAAGGCATTCTTCATCTCAGTTATGGCGAGATCGAAATCCTCGACATCGAGCGGCTGCGGGCGTTGACCACATTCTGAGGCCAACCTCAACCTGTGGGAGCGGGCTTGCTCGCGAAGCGGTGGGTCTGTTGGCGGTGATGTTGACTGTGCTGTCGCCTTCGCGAGCAAGCCCGCTCCCACCAGGGATTTGTGTATGCCACAGATCATTGTGAGAGCAACACAAATCCCTAGCGCAACCCATCTCGAAACTGCCCCGGCGTCATTCCGGTCCAGCGTTTGAACGCGCGGCTGAAGCTGCTGGTGTCGGCAAATCCCAACAGATAACTGACCTCGCTCAGCGAGCAATGCGGATCACGCAGGTGCAGCAGCGCCAGGTTTTCCCGGCACTCGTTGAGCAGTGCGTCGAAGCGGCAGCCTTCGTCGGCCAGGTGCCGTTGCAGGCTGCGCAGGCTCAGGTGCATGGCCTGGGCGATGCGTTCGGCGCTGGGTTCGCCTTCGGGTAATTGGGCCTCGATGGCGGCACGCACCTTGCGCTCCCAGGTCAGCGGCTTGAGTTGCGCAAGGGTGCGCTCGAGCACCGTTTCGTTGTGTTCGGCCAGCTCCGGGTTGGCGTCGTCCAAATGGCTGTCGAAATCCGTGAGGTTGAACTCCAGGCAATCCTGGGCCGCGCCGAAATACACCGGCGAGCGGAACACTTTGTGCCAGGGGCTGGGGTCCGCCGGTTCCGGGCGCCGCAGGTACACCGCCAGCGGCGCGTAGTCGCGGCCGAGGCGGTTGCGACAGGTGCGCACATAAATCGCGGCGAACGCGTCGATGGCTTCAAAGGCCGGTCCCGGACGGCCCGGGGGCACATCAAGACTGAAGCGGTAGCGGTCTTCGCCGCGGCTCAGTTGCAATGTCAGTGCATCGCTGACCACCGGGTGATAGCGCACGATCCGCTCGAACACTTCCCGCAGGCTGCCGCTGGCCACCAGGGCATAGCCCAGTGCGTGAAAGGTGGTGGGGCTGACGAAGCGCGACACCCGCAGGCCAATCGCCGGGTCGCCGCTGGCCTGCACCGCCAACGCCCACAGGCGCGTGGTACCCGAGAGCGGGTAACGGGCGTTCGGGTCGTCCATCAGTTGCGGGTCGAGGCCAGCCTCGACGCACAGGGCATGGCTATCCAGGCCCAGCGCATCGAGCTGTTTGCGCAGGGCACGGGTCCAGCTGGCGAGTGAGGTCGGTTCAGTCATGACGATTGGCGCTTGCGGTCAACAGGTTGGCGTTTACGGCTACCACCCGAGGGGACAACGCCCGGCAGGATGAGCACATCGATAACAGAGGATGTAAGCCATGCACGGCACTTGCGCAAGCCCCGAGCGATTGAATGCACAACAGCGATCCGCCCATATTCGCCAAGTGGTATTGGCCCGAGGCGAGCAATTGCGCCAGCGCTACCCGATTTTGCGCCACCAGGATGCACTGGGCGCGGGCATCCTGGTGTTCGCCCTGGCCGGGATGATCGGTTCGGCGCTGCTCTACATCAACGGCCATCTCGCCGGGTGGGCGTGCCTGCTGCTCAACGCTTTTTTCGCCTCCCTGACCCACGAGCTGGAACACGACCTGATCCACAGCATGTATTTCCGCAAGCAGCGCCTGCCCCACAACCTGATGATGGGCCTGGTGTGGCTGGCGCGGCCCAGCACCATCAACCCGTGGATCCGTCGCCACCTGCACCTTAACCATCACAAGGTCTCCGGCAGCGAGGCCGACATGGAGGAACGGGCCATCACCAACGGCGAGCCTTGGGGGCTGGCGCGGTTGCTGATGGTCGGCGACAACGTGATGTCGGCTTTCATCCGCCTGCTGCGGGCCAAGACCTGGGCGCACAAGCGCAGCATCCTCAAGCGCACGCTGAAGGTGTACTTCCCGCTGGCGCTGCTGCACTGGGGCGCCTGGTATGTGTTCCTCGGTTTTCATGGGGCCAACGGTGTCGCCAGCCTGCTGGGTACTTCCATCGCCTGGTCGCCAACCACGTTGTCGGTGATGCATGTGATCGACATCGCGGCGGTGGTGATCATCGGCCCGAACGTGCTGCGGACTTTTTGCCTGCACTTCATCAGTTCGAACATGCACTACTACGGCGACATCGAGCCGGGCAACGTCATCCAGCAAACCCAAGTGCTCAACCCGTGGTGGCTGTGGCCGTTGCAGGCGTTCTGCTTCAACTTCGGCAGCAGCCACGGAGTCCATCACTTCGTGGTGAAGGAACCGTTCTATATCCGTCAATTGACGGTGCCGGTGGCCCATAAAGTGATGCGTGAAATGGGCGTGCGGTTCAATGATTTTGGAACGTTTTGGCGGGCGAACCGGTTTGTGGGCGAGAAAGGGCCGGTGAGGGAAGAGGTGGATACGGTACGGGTTTGAGACGGCTATTGAAAAAGCTCTTCGGCAAGCCTCGATATTTCAGCCAGATCTGAATCCTGTGGCGAGGGAGCAAGCCCTCGCCACAGATTGTTACAACCGGCCACGCACCTCGGCGGCCACGCCTCGTTCGCCCTTGGGGCAGTCCCTCAGGCCTCCCGGCTGCATTCCAACGCATCCCATGGAAGCGTCTAATCTTCTCCTCTCGTCGGCCAACATCATAAAGCCCTAATTTTTTCCAACGGCGTGCCGACAGATTGGTATGCGTGCACCAAAGTGGAGCGGGTCAAAAGCCTGCTCGCGCTTTACATGAAATGTTGCAACCGGAATGCACCCCCACTCCCTGCATAAGAAGCCTAACTAAATGAATCTAAAGTTCAGCCACAAAATCCTTCTTGCCGCCTCCGGTGTCGTGGTTCTGGCTTTCGCCCTCTTTACGCTCTACAACGACTATTTGCAGCGCAATACCATCGGCCGTAGCCTCGAGTCCTCCATCGAGCAATCCGGTGACTTGACGGCCAGTAGCATCCAGAACTGGATGAGTGGCCGGATACTGGTGCTGGAAAACCTGGCGCAGAACATCGCGCATCAAGGCACCGGTGCCGATCTGCCGGGGCTTGTCGACCAGCCGGCGCTGACGTCGAACTTCCAGTTCACTTACGTAGGCCAGGCCAGTGGTGTCTTCACCCAACGCCCTGACGCAAAAATGCCTGATGGCTACGATCCGCGTCAGCGCCCTTGGTACAAACAGGCCGTCACCGCCGACAAAACCATGCTGACTCCGCCATACCTGGCGGCGGTCGGCGGCCTGGTGGTGACCATCGCCTTGCCGGTGAAGCACAACGGCGAATTGCTCGGCGTGGTGGGCGGCGACCTGAGCCTGGAAACCCTGGTGAAAATCATCAACTCGGTGGATTTCGGTGGCATCGGCCATGCCTTCCTGGTCAGCGGCGACGGTCAGGTGATCGTCAGCCCGGACAAAGACCAGGTGATGAAGAACCTCAAGGACATCTACCCCGGTACGCCAGTGCGCATCGGCAAAGGCATCCAGGAGGTTGCGCTGAATGGGCAGGACCGCATTCTTTCGTTCACCCCGGTCACTGGCCTGCCGAACGCTGAGTGGTACATCGGCCTGTCGATCGACAAGGCAAAAGCCTACGCACCGCTGAGCCAGTTCCGTACGTCTGCGTTGATTGCGATGTTTGTCGCGGTGGCGGCCATTGCGTTGCTGCTGAGCATGTTGATCCAAGTATTGATGCGTCCGTTGACCACCATGGGTCGGGCCATGCAGGACATCGCCCAGGGCGAGGGCGACCTGACTCGCCGCCTGGTGGTGCAGGGCAAGGATGAGTTCGCGGTATTGGGTGGCTCGTTCAACCAGTTCGTGGAGCGGATTCACGCCTCGATTTCCGAAGTGTCTTCGGCGACACGGCAGGTGCATGACCTGTCGCAGCGGGTGATGACTTCGTCGAACGCCTCGCTCATCGGCTCGGATGAACAGAGCGCTCGCACCAACAGCGTGGCCGCGGCCATCAACCAATTGGGCGCTGCGACCCAGGAAATCGCCCGCAACGCCGCCGATGCCTCGCAACAGGCCAGCGGCGCCAGCGAGCAGGCCGATGATGGTCGTCAGGTGGTGGAAAAAACCATCCACGCGATGACCGAGCTGTCGCAGAAGATCAGTCTCTCGTGCACCCAGATCGAAACCCTGAACGCCAGCACCGACAACATCGGGCACATCCTGGACGTGATCAAAGGCATCTCCCAGCAAACCAACCTGCTGGCCCTGAACGCTGCCATTGAAGCGGCCCGGGCCGGTGAAGCCGGCCGTGGTTTTGCGGTGGTGGCCGATGAAGTGCGTAACCTGGCGCATCGCACCCAGGAGTCGGCGGAAGAAATCCACAAGATGATCACCTCGCTGCAGGTCGGTTCCCGCGAAGCGGTGACCACGATGAACGCCAGCCAGTTGTCCAGTGAGGAAAGCGTGGAAGTGGCCAATCAGGCCGGTCTGCGGCTGGTCAGCGTGACGCAGCGCATCGGCGAAATCGATGGGATGAACCAGTCGGTGGCCGCGGCGACCGAAGAACAGACCGCGGTGGTGGAAACCCTCAATATGGACGTCAGCCACATCAACCTGTTGAACCAGCAAAGCGTGGCCAACCTCAATGAAACCCTGAAGGATTGCGATGCCTTGTCGCAACAGGCCAATCGGTTGAAGCAACTGGTGGATAGCTTCAAGATCTGAGGCCTCAGCCGACATCACCGCAAGTTGAGCCACCGCCATCGCGAGCAAGCTCGCTCCCACAGGGGATTGGCGGTGGACCTGGGTTTCGCGTCCACTTCTGCGTCCACAGGGGATGGGTGGTGAGCCTGGATCTTGGGTTCACTCCAACTCAATGTGGGAGCGAGCTTGCTCGCGATGGCGGCAGTCCAGTCAAATTACTGCAAGCTGACCCACCGCTTTCGCGAGCAAGCTCGCTCCCACAAGGGAGGGGGCTTACTTGAACATCACTTGCACATTCGCCATCGCCTCATCGGCAAACCCTTGCAGGAAGTCCCTGAACCCCGACGGTGTATGGGCGTCGGTGTGGTCGGCGATGATGGTCCACGTGGCGCGGCAGCGGTTGTCGCTCAGGGGCTCGACGTGCATCGCCGCCCAGAGGTTGTCGATGCCCAAGGTGTTGTAGATCAGCGTCCAGGTCATGTGCATGGCCTGGTCGTCATGGCTATTGAGCTGTTCCACCACCAGGTTCTGGCCATCGCGGAAGAACTTCTTGCGCAGGGATCTCACGCCATTGCCGGTCATCTCAATACGTTCCAGTGCCGGGATGAATTGATCGAATCCACCAAAGTTACCCACCACTTCCCAGACGCTCGCCGCATCGCGTGCTACCTCCACCGAGGTTTCGACCTGGCAGATGTGGGGGTTCTTGATCAGGGTATCGGGTTGAAATGCATTCATGGTCTTGCTCCTTGCTTTAGGTTGGGGGTGCTTCAGATGAAATCGATGGCCTTGAGGTAATCGGCGCCGCGGCGCAGCAGGGCCGGGGATTTTTCTGGGTAGCGGGCGCCCATCTGCCGCACGCCGGCGCGGGCGTTGTCGTGACTGATCAGCGAGATGTCGCCGATGTCTTCCTCGAAGCCATTGAGATAGAAACCCAGTACGCCAAACAACGCGTTGTCGGCATCGACCCGACCCAATTGCCGTTGCCAGTCGGCGACGCTCACCAGGGAAAACTCCCGGCCGCTGTCGCGGAACGACGCCACATAAGCATCCCAGCTCAAAGGCTCGGGGTTGTGCAGGTTGAACACCGCTTGCGTCGGCTGGTAACGGCTGGCGTGGAAGGCGATGAAACGCGCCAGGAAGTCCACTGGCATCAGGTCGAAATTGAGGGACAAGTCCGGCACCTGCCCGAGCTGGATCGAGCCCTTTAGCATCAGCATCAAGCGATTTTTATGGGGCTGGCAGACCCCGGTCAGGCTGTTGAAACTGATGTTGCCGGGGCGGAACAGATTGACCCACACCCCGCGCTCGCGGGCGCGCTGCAGGATCCGTTCGCCCACCCATTTAGACAGGTTGTAGCCGTTCTTGATGTAGATCGGCGGCGTCTTGGCGGCGGGTTGTTCCAGGACCTGGCCATCGGCATCCAGGGCGCTGGACGCCGAAAGTGTGGAGACGAAATTGAAGATCTTCTTGCTGCGCCCTTCACACAGGCGCAGGCATTCAAAGATCGGCTCGACGTTGTCCCGCGCCAGGGACTCGTAGTCGAGCACATGATTGACGTGGGCAGCGTTGTGCACCAGTGCGCCGAAGGTACGGTCGATGCGGGCGTAGACGTCATCCGGCAAACCCAATTGCGGCTGGGTGATGTCGGCGTTGTAAACGCTGATGCGGCTCAGGTCCAAATGGGTCAGGCGGTTATCCTGCAAGGCTTGGGAAAAACGTTCCGCAGCGCTTTGCCCTCCAGACGCGCGCACCAGGCAGGCGACTTCGGTGGCGCCCCAGGCCAGCAACGCCTCGACGATGTGTACCCCAAGAAAACTGTTGGCGCCGGTCACCACCACCTTGTGCACATCACCGCACTGGCTGATGGGCAGCGGGTCGAGGTTGAGCTCGGCTTCTGCGTCGATGAAGGCCTGGGGGCTGAGGGTCGATGCACTGTTTTGTTCAGAGTCGTCCAGCAACTTCGCCAAGGTCATCAGCGTAGGCGCTTCGATGAAGCGATTGATCGACAGGCTGCGCCCGAAGGCTTCGCGGATGCTCAGCAGCAGTTGCGACAGCAGGATCGAATGCCCGCCGAGGTTGAAGAAGCTCTCGTCGGTGGCGATGTCTTCGACCGGCAGATCCAGAAGCTCGGCCCACAGTTTCTGCAACTGCTTTTCCAGCGCGTTCTGCGGTTGGCGCCGCTGGCTGCCGACCTGCACCTGCACCGCTGTGGCGAGCAAGGCCCGACGATCGACCTTGCCGTTGCTGGTGTAAGGCAGGCTGGGCAGTTCGACGTAGGTCGCCGGGTGCATGTAGCTGGGCAGGGTGTTTTGCACATGCTCGCGCAAGGCCTGGAGGGCGGTGCCGGGCCGGTCTTCCCGGGGGTGAACCAGGAATGCCAGGATCCGTCGGCGTTCATCGACCCCTACCGCCACTTGGCGAAACAACTGGCTGTCCCGCAGGCAATGCTCGATTTCCTCTGGCTCGACTCGAAAGCCGCGGATCTTCACCTGGTTATCGCGACGGCCACACAGTTCGATGCCGCAGTCGGTCCACTGGCCGATATCGCCGGTGCGATAAACCCGCAGTATTCGCCCGGTGGGCAGCGTCAGGTTGAGATAGCGTTTGGCGGTCAGCACCGGATCGTTCAGATAACCCAGGCCGACACCCGGCCCGGTGATGTACAGCTCACCCGGCGAGCCTTGCGGTACGGGTTGCAGCTGCTCGTCGAGAATCAGCACCCGGGCGTTGGCGATGGGCATGCCCAGGTTGCGGTTGTTGTCGCCGACGCCGAATTGCCGCGTGGTGGCCAGCACCGTGGTTTCGGTCGGGCCGTAGATGTTGTGGAACCGGCACTGTGGCGCGAGCTGTTCAATCACGAACGGCTCACAGACATCGCCGCCGGTAATCAGGTGCGCCAAACCCAACGGCGCGTCCAGCGGCATCACGCTCAGCAGCGCTGGCGGCAGGAACGCGTGAGTCACCTGCTGCGCGCCCATCAGCTCCACCAATTGTTGCGGGTCGCGGCGCTGGTCTTCGCTGGGCACCACCAGTAACGCGCCCTGGATGAAGGTCGGCAGGATATCCAGCAACGAGGCGTCAAAGTTGATGGTGGAAAATTGCAGCGCCCGACTGTCGCGCTGCAATTGGACGTAGTCGCCGTACCAGGCACAAAAATGGCCGAGGTTGCGATGACTGAGCAGCACACCCTTGGGCTGGCCGGTGGTGCCGGAGGTGTAGATCGCCACCGCCGGCTCGTCGATGCCCACCACACGACGGATCAACGAGGCCGGGATGCCAGGCTTGGGCGCAGGCAACCGATGCACATTCAGCGTCGGCAGCGCGAGGTCGCCCAGATCGCCGTCGCCGTCGTGCAGCAGTAGGTCCGCCTTGGCATTCTCCAGGATAAAGCGCCGACGTTGTGCCGGGTGCTGCGGGTCCAGCGGCAAGTACACCGCCCCACAGCCCAGCACCGCCAGGATCGCCGCGTACAGGTGCGCAGACTTGGGCAGGCATACGCCGATCACCAGTGGGTGGTCGGTTGCTTCCTGGAGCTGTGCCAACATGGCCTGCTGCAACCTCAGCGCCAGGCTGCGCAAAGTTTTGTAGTCGGTGAGCTGCCCATCAACCCACAGGGCCGGTTGTGTCGCGTCATCGAGCATGCGCTGTTCGATACTCTGCATCACCGGCACCTCGGCCGCGGCCAATAGCCAGGGCTCCGGTGGTCGGTTGAGGCAGTGTTCGAAGGCCAGCGACTCCAGCGCATCGAGCCCGTGCAGGGGCTGGTCGGCGGCGTCATCTGGTATCGTCGGCCAGTGCTCGAAGCAGGTTTCATCCCGTGACAACTGGCTGACCATCCGCGCACCGCTCTCGACCACCGCTGCCAGCGTACGCAAGCGCAAGGACTGACCATTGCCGGAGTTTTCCAGGGCGATCACTTCCCGGCACAACAGCCGCTGTGCACCGTCACGAAAAACCAATACCGGTTGTGGCAATCCCTCACCGGGCATAACTCGCAACGCCACGCGCACTTGAAGGCAGGTGCGCGCTTCAATAGCGCACGGCGCTGTGCCGTCGTCGATCAGCAAATCGACCGCACCGTGTGCTGCTGGCGATTGAGGATCCACCACACCATGGCCGTGCAGCTCAAGTTCCCGGGCCAGTTCGGTCATGGCCTGGCTTGTGCCAGGCACTGCAATTTCGAGGCGTCTCATTGAAAGGTCCTCATGGGGTCAGGTAGTCGGCGAGGGCATCGCGCACGCAGGGGGACGTGAGCATCGAGCTGCTGCGAAAAAAGCGCGTGATATTGGCCACCAAAGGGTGAAAGCGATTGACCGGGTAGGCCAGTGCGCTGGCGTCTTCACGCAGCGACTGGCGTACCGACTCGTCAACAGGCAGGTGCGCAATCAGCTCGAAATCGAACGCTTGCTGCAGGTCACTTGTCAGGTACTGGGCGATGAAACCGGGCATCAATCGTGCGATCGCCTCGTGGTCCTCGTCGGGCGCGGTGCGCCAGTAAATCTGCACCAGCCGCGTCCAGAAACCGGAATGCCGTCCTTCGTCCAGTAAGTGGTCGGCCATCAGCCCCTTGATCGAGGCCTTGACCGAATCGTCCCGGGCAAAAGCCGCCACATCGTTGGTCACGGTGTTCTCGGCAATGGCGATGCAGATCAGCTCCACGGCACTGAGCAAGTGCTCCGGCGCCTGGGCCAGGGCCGCCGGTATCGCGCGGCTGAGTTCGATCTGCGAAGGCAACGGGATCGGCGCAATACCGGTCATGTCGATGGTTTGCTGCATGAAGTCCATCGCCACCAGCGCGTGGTAATCCTCGTCCACCACCACGGTCATCGCGTCGTAACGGCAGGCGAACGGGAACTCAATGCCGAAGCTGTTCTTGGCGATACGCCGGGCGGTGTGGTCCACCAGTTCAGTCTCGAAAATCACCACGTCGTTGATGAACTTGTAGAGGCTTTGCACCAGCACAAAATCGCGCAACTGCGGGCAGTGGCTAAGAAAGGTCTGGCTGTGCACCAGTGGCTGACGGCTCATGGGGAAGATCAACTTGTCGTCGTTTTCGACCCGGCGCCGGGGCCGGGTGCGGATGGTGGCGCGGCTCTCCCAGGCGTCGGCGAACGATTGGTATTGGATGGCGTTCATGGGGTCACCTGTGCAACCGGTTGGGCCATGCTCTGGCGCAGGCCATCCCACAGCGCTGCGCGGCTGTGGACGGCGGCGAGGGCGGCGACCAACACCTCGGTTTCGCGCTGCGGGTCGCCATCGATCAGCCGGGCCAAGAGCTTTTCCGCGGCCGGGCCATGGTCTTCGGAATCGACTTCGATGTGCCGCTGCAGGTAGTAACGAAAGGTCGGCGCCTGATCCAGGCCAATGCCCCAGGCGTCGAGCATGCGCTGGAACATCTGCGGGATAACACTCTCGCGTCCATGCACGAACGCGGCGGCCACGCTGTGGGCTGGGGCGTGCAGGGCGGTGTGCAGGGTCTGGCGGACGAAACGTGCCGCCGCCGGTTCTACTTCGACGCTCTCCAGCGCTGTCTCGGGGCTGACGCCTTCCTGTTGCAGGGTGATGAACTGCTCGATGGCGCGGGTATCGGCACCGACCTCGCGCATGGCATCCAGATACAGTTCGAAATGGCTGCAATAGCCTGCTCCGGGGCGGTCATCCGATTCTTCGCCCAAGACAATTTCGTTGATCAGGCGTGCCGCGTGTGGGTCCGCCGGCGGCAGCCAGGGCAGGTGGACACAGGTCAGCTCCCGTTGCAGCCGTTTGGTCAGTGACATGAAGTCCCACACGGCAAACACATGGCTTTCCATAAAACGGCGTAGCAGATCAATTGATGTTATTTCGGAAAAAACCGGGTGTTGGCCAAGTTCGTGTTTTTTCAGAGATAGTTGTTCTTTGGTTGGCTGCATTGGAACGTCCTCATCAATGATGTTGTGCCCGGAAAGTTGCCCGTTATTTATTAAGGCGAACGGGCGCCTGAACCGGAATCCATGAATTGCTCAAGTGGCTTAAGTGCTTGCCTTTAATGCGCGTCGCCAGCCTGTGGCGCTTGATTCTTAAGCGTTGGCCGAAGGCGGGCGCGGTCGATAACAATTCGACGAATAAAAAACTAATACACAAAACAAGTAAGCGGCAAGAAGTATTTTAAATATTTAAACTGGCAAGTTTATTGGGCGCGAAAGAGACTGTTAAAACTTTTAATATAAGTTTTATTCAGGCGAAGAAGCTCCTTCCGATTTAGGGGTGTCAGAATCGAATAGTTCGAGTGAATGCCTCACTCGGAGCACTTCAGGGATCAGGGATTAAGAAGTTTGTGATTTAAGGGAGGGACACCGGTCGGACATCCGATCATCCCGCCAGTGGGCGACGCTCCTTGCGTATTGGCTTCGATTCGCCTGGTCTATCGCCAGGCGCTGACTTCTTCAGGTCTATTTTTGAATCGACAAGCGCAAGAGTGAGCCCAAATCGATGGCAGTGCCATTGAACTGATGGGACGCCGCGTCGCCGCCATGCTCAGGCGGCGCCAGGCAGGCGAGAAGTGGCGCGCAAGGATATGTAAGAAGTTTTTACGCCGGCGGGACCGTCGGCGAGGGGTCAACGATTCGACTGTTGTTCGAGATACCGGCGCATGGTGATGCAGGCTTTTTCCAGGTGGAGTTCCAGCAAGGCAATGGCTTTATCGATGTCTTTGGCTCGCGCGGCTTCAAGCAGCGCACGATGATCGTCCTGGGTCAGTTTGCCCAGGCCCATGGACGACAGATGAAAGCGCAAGAAGCGCTCTTCTTCGTTGAGCTCGTGCTCAATCAAGTCCAGCAGCCTGCTGTTGGGCGCCTTGTGGTAGAGCGACATGTGAAACAGCCGATTGAGCTTGGCGATCTGGGCGTGGTCGGTTTCGGTTTCCAACTGCTCGATGTATTGGGCTCCCAAGGCCAGGTCACTGGCGTCGAGCAGGGGAATGGACAGGCGCAAGGCGAAAGACTCCAACACCGAACGCAAGGCGTAGGTCTCGACCGCATCGTTGTTGATCAGCGGAGCCACCACGGCGCCCTTGTGCTGGACCACATTGAGCAGTGACTGCGCCTCGAGCTGGCGCAAGGCTTCGCGCACCGGCATGCGGCTCACACCGAACAGGTCGGCCAGCTCCTGCTGACGCAAGGCTGTACCGCAGGGCAGGCGCCCGTCGAGAATGGCCTCGCGCAGAGACTCTTCGATGATCGAGCGTGCCTGGGCAGCGGGGATGGGTCCGTTGACCTGGATAGTACTGAGCGGTTTGGGCTTCTGTGTCACAACAACGTACCCTGACTGGTAGTAGCGAAAATTGGATCCAAGCCAACGTTAGTTACAGATTGCCTAGCCGTCAAAGTCTCGTGGCCCCGGTTCCTGAACTAAAGTTTAGCGTGCCTGCGGTGATTGCACCCTGCCATTGTTTTTTACCGGGCCAGGCTTCACCATCCAACGAATTTCCAACGGCCCTTTTCGGACGTATTTCCCTTGGCTGCACCTTTCCCTGTTCTCAGGTCCTTGCGCTGGCTGTGTTCGGCATTGTTGCTGGCCGGCCTCATGCTGGGTGGCTTGCGGGCCGACTGGGACTTTGCGCAGATCAGCCGCCGGGCGCAAGCCTTATATGGGCCGCTGGGTGAAGGGCAGCAACGAATCGATGCCTGGCAGCAATTGTTGGCGACCCAGAAGCAGGTTCCGGAGTTGGAGCAGCTTAAGGTGGTGAATCTGTTCTTCAACAAACAGGTGCGCTACGTGGAAGACATCGACCTGTGGCGTGAGGTCGATTACTGGGAAACTCCAGTCCAGGCCTTGTGGAAAGGCGCTGGCGACTGCGAGGACTACGCCATCGCCAAGTACTTCAGCCTGCGTCATCTCGGGGTCTCCAGTGACAAGCTGCGCATCACTTACGTCAAGGCCTTGCGGCAGAACCGTGCGCACATGGTGCTCACCTATTACGCCACCCCCGATGCGATGCCGCTGGTCCTCGATAGCCTGATCGACGGCATCCAGCCAGCCAGCCAGCGAACCGATCTGCTGCCGGTCTACTCTTTCAATGCCGAAGGGCTGTGGTTGCCGGGTGCCAAGGGCAACAAAAAAGTGGGTGACACCAAACGCCTGTCCCGGTGGCAGGATGTGTTGAAAAAAATGCAGGCCGAAGGTTTTCCGGTCGAGACGACTAACTAGGAGCGCGCGCTCAGATGTCTTTGTTCAAACAGCTGTTGATCGCTATCTGTCTGTTCCTGGTGGTTGCCTTCAGTGGCAGCTTCATGGTCAGCCTGGAGAGCTCGCGGACCCAGTACGTCAACCAGTTGCGCTCCCACGCCCAGGATGCGGCCACGGCGCTGGCGCTGTCGTTGACGCCGAACATCGACGACCCGGCGATGGTGGAGCTGATGGTCAGCTCGATCTTCGACAGCGGCTATTACGCGAGCATCCGCGTGGTCGACGTGACCACCGACAAAACGCTGGTCGAGCGCACGGGCATTCCGGACGCCGGCAGCGTGCCGAAATGGTTCGTCAAACTCATTGGCCTGGAGCCGGCCGGCGGTGATGCGATTGTCAGTCGTGGCTGGGAACAGGCGGCGCGAGTTGAGGTGGTCAGCCACCCGATGTTCGCTCTCGCCAAGCTGTGGCAAAGCGCGTTGGGCAGCCTCGGTTGGTTACTGCTGTGCGGCGCCGTGAGCGCGGTGCTGGGGGCCTTGCTGCTGCGTCGCCAGCTCAAGCCGCTGGATTACATGGTGCACCAATCCCATGCCATCGCCCGTCGTGAGTTCTTGAGCCTGCCGGAACTGCCACGTACCCCTGAATTGCGCCGCGTGGTGCAGGCGATGAACCAGATGGTCGAGAAGCTCAAGGCACTGTTTCAGGAACAGGCCGAGCGCAGTGAGAAGCTGCGGGTCGAGTCCTATCAGGACAACCTCACAGGCCTGGCCAACCGGCGTTATTTCGAAATGCAGCTCAATGCCCGGGTGAGCAACCCGGAGCAGGCCAGTTCCGGTTATCTGCTGTTGCTGCGGGTCAAGGACCTGGCTGGTTTGAACCAGCGGTTGGGCGGGCAGCGTACCGACCAGTTGCTTAAAGCGGTTGGCGAACAATTGCTGCGTGAGTGCGCCCGGTATCCGGAAACCCAAAACCTGGTGACGCGCATCCGCGGTGGGGAGTTTGCTGTGCTGGCGCCCGGGTTGGTGCGTGAAGAGGCGTTGCAACTGGCGCAGAACCTTGAAGGGGCGTTGGCGAGCCTGCACGCCACTGACGCGACCGATGTGGCTTCGGTGGCCTCCATCGGATTGGCACCGTTCGTCCATGGCGACTCGCCGCAAGCGGTGCTCCAGCTCGGCGATCAGGCTCTGGCCCAAGCCGAAAGCCAGGGCGAACCGGGCTGGGCCTGCCTGGATCACAGCGCCTCGGCGAGCGTCGGCGACGATCACCATGCCTGGCACACTTTGCTCGACCAGGCCTTGAATCATCAGCGATTCGAGCTGTATTTCCAACCGGTGGTCGCCGCCCAGGACACCCAAGTGGTGCTGCATTACAAAGTGCTGTCGCGGTTGTTCGACGAGCAGGGTCAGACCATCCCTGCCGGGCGCTTCCTGCCCTGGCTGGAGCGCTTTGGCTGGACTGCGCGCCTGGACCGCTTGATGCTCGAGCAGGTGCTCAAGCAGATGGCCGGGCACGATCAATCCCTGGCGCTGAACTTGTCCTCTGCGACCCTGGCCGATCCTCAGGCGCTGAACAAGGTTTTTGAAATTCTGCGGGCGCATTCCAACCTCGGGCCGCGCCTGACGTTGGAGATTGGTGAAGAGCAACTGCCGGAGCAAGCCGTCCTGGAGCAATTGACCCGGCGTTTGCGCGAGCTTGGCTTCTCTCTGAGCCTGCAGCGTTTTGGTGGGCGGTTCAGCATGATTGGCAATTTGTCGCGGCTGGGGTTGGCTTATCTGAAGATCGATGGCAGCTATATCCGCGCGATTGATCAGGAAAGTGACAAGCGCCTGTTCATTGAAGCTATCCAGCGGGCTGCTCACAGTATTGACTTGCCGTTGATTGCCGAGCGGGTTGAGACGGAGGGGGAGTTGGCGGTGATTCGGGAGATGGGGTTGTTTGGGGTGCAGGGGCAGTTGGTGGGTGAGCCTAAGCGTTGGGAGTGAGGCTGGCTGGTGAGGCGGCCTGTGCCCTTCTGACCGTGTACATATCCATTCCTGCGGAACCGCCAGTAGCCGTTACCGCAGAAACGGATATACACCCCCTCTAAAAGTAAGGTCCTAGGAGATTTCCTTCAAGTTGTAGCGAAGTCGGTGAACTTGTCCGGCGTCAGCCCCGTGGCTAGTCTGGGTTTGTCACTGAAAAAACGGTGACACCGGCGTGCAAGCCGGTTAGAAAGACGCCCAACAATATCACCAGCCACTTATCGTGCATTCGTGCTCATGTTTTATGGCAGCTGTGTGCGGGAGACCTTCGGGTCTGCCGAGGTTTTTGGGCGTTGTCTTACTCGGTCTTGCACACTCGCACATAGCTGCCACCCTTCATTGCGTGCAAGCGATCCAGGGCGGCTCTGAATTGAATAGGAAGCCCAAACCATGTTCAAAGCTACGCCTAACCCTCCACAGCCCTCATCCAAATCCCGAGTCGAAACCCTGCAAGCAAAAAAGCTCGACGAAGCCGCCGAACGCGCCCTCGACTACTACCTCAATCCCAAACCAACCGATGAAGCCTCGGGAAAACCCCAAACCGCCCAGCTCTTCATGGTCTCCCCGGACATCGACACCGAAACCCTCCTGGCCAATGCCTCCGAAGACCTGCTGTCCATCAGCGCCATCGCCGCCGACCTGGCGGATGACGTCGACGGCTCGCGCCGCAGCGTGATCCTGGCAATCAGCCGAATGGCCGATGGGGTGCATCTGTTGGTGGAGCGGGCGATGGATCGGCTTGAAGTGCAAGCGTCGAGCTGACAGGCCTGCGGTGGATTGACGATCGCCATCGCGAGCAAGCTCGCTCCCACACTGGATCTGCGTCGAACCGACAGATCGAGATCAAAACCGATCAACTGTGGGAGCGAGCTTGCTCGCGATGACTTTCGCCCAGACAACTCGCCACAGGGATTTGTGCTCTGCCCGGAACGCGTCAATCCAGGCGGCAGGCCTAGATCAACCCCTTCTCATCATCATCGATCAACCGGCTCAGCCCGCCCAATGCTTCCCGGGCCTGGTTGCGGTCCATCAGTTTGGCCTGGGCTGCTGGCGGCAGGTCGGTGACGCGGATGACGCCTTTGCTGGTCAGCACCTGGATCAAGTCGTCGAGTACCCGGATCATCTCCAGGTCGCTCTGCTTGAGCTGCTTGAGGCTGTTTTCTACCGCCTGGTTGGCGAACCAGTCCTGGATCTCGTGGTTGTCGGCCGGCAAGGTCTCGGTGGCTTCGGCGTAGGCGGTGGCTTCTACGCGCACCAGCAGGCCTTGTGCATCGCGTTGCACATAAAACATCGGGCATCCCTCATGTATGAAGCGGCGTCATGCTGGGCAGCATAGGCCAACTGCGGGGGAGTATGAACACTTATCCCGTGGCGAGGGAGCTTGCTCCCGCTGGGGCGCGAAGCGGCCCTGTTTTTTAGGGCTGCTGCGCAGCCCAGCGGGAGCAAGCTCCCTCGCCACGGTTTTGTGTCAGGTTCAGCTGTTGTTGTGATCGACCTTGATGGTCGGGTCACTGCCGGCGATCAGCGAGTTCAGGTTGACGTTCGACCAGTTGTTGCCTTCGAGCTTGATCGTTACGTCCGGTGTGGCCGCTGCGCCGTTGGCCGCGTTGAACTGGCCGGTCGTGCTGACCTGCAGCGACGACACGCCATCGACCGTGCTGATTTTCAGGAAGTGGTCAATGGTGCTGCCGGTTTCGCCCTGCAACAGATCCCGCAGGTCGATCCGGTCGCCGTCGCTGGCCTTGAAGTCCTTGATCACGTCGGTGCCGGCGTCGCCGGACTTCCAGACAAAGGTATCGCCTCCCAGGCCGCCGATCAGGGTGTCATTGCCCGGGCCACCGATCAGTGTGTCGTTGCCAGAGCCACCCAGCAGGATGTCATTGCCCTTGCCGCCATTGAGCGTGTCGTTGCCGCCCTGGCCGAAGAGAATGTCATTGCCGGCGCCACCGAGCAGGGTGTCGTTGCCATCGTGGGCACCGGACACATCGAACGCGGTGTAGTGCTCGGTGATGTACTGGTGCACGTTGCTGGTGGTGACTTTGCTGACGTCCACACCGCTCTGCTGGGCGACGAACGCCTGGATAGCCTGATAGCCCTCGCCGGCGATGCCGTTGAAGCTCACCAGGTCGCCGAACAGGATGTCGTTGCCTTCGCCGCCGTTGACCGTGTCGGAGCCCGGCAGGGTCGCTTCGGTGTGGCCGATGATCGAGTTGGCCAGGTTGTTCGGGTCGATGTTGGTCTGCGGTGTCGAGTCCGAATCGTAGGGCTTGAGGTCGTTCAGGGTCACGTCGTTGTTCAGGCCGATGGCTTCGACCGTACTCAGGCCCTTCAACAGTGTGAAGCTTTCGCTCGAGCCTGTTGCCGAATCGACATAGTTCCAGTAATCGCCATAACCGGTGCCACCCAGGTTCGACAGTTCAAAGGTGCCATTGCCCTCGGCATGTACCTTGCCCACATAGCTATCGGTCCATTTCTTGCCGTTTTTGGTCGACAGGTACATCTCACCGTTTTCGTAGATGGTGTACTTGTGCGTGCTGTCGATCGTCTGGGTGTAGTACTTGCCGACGGTGTACTTGGAGGCGCTCAGTACGTCATCGAGTTTGACGTTGTCATACAAGGTCGGGTTGGTCTGCTCACCGGTCTGGTAGTAGGTCGGCTTACCGTCGGTAATGAAATACGTCAGGTTCTTCGCGCCGGTATTGCCCATGGCTTCGGTACTTTTGAAGAAGTTCGCCGTGGTCTTGAACACGTCTTCGTAGTTGGTGCCGCCACCGGAGGCCATCGAGTCGAGCACGCTTTTGAGCTGGTTCAACGCGTCCGGGTCGTTAAGGTTGACCGAGACAGACGTGTTCACCTGGCTGTCGAAGTCCGCCAGGAAGATGTTCACGGTCCCGGAGTTGCCGCCCATGCTCTGCTTGAGGGTGTTGAACACCGAGGTCAGCGAGTTTTTGGCCGCCGTGAGGGACGCCTCGCTCATACTGCCGGAGCTATCGACCATGAAGGCGATGTTGTAGTTGGTGCCCGGCACCACTGTCAGCCCGCCGATGTCAGCGACCACCACGTCGTTACCGTCGGTGCCGGTCACGTTGTCACTGCCGGAGGTGGCGGTGATGGCGTTGTAGGTCGTCGGGTACACGGTGACTGGGATCTGCGCCGTGCTGGTCGCCGATCCGCCGAGGGCTTCGGTGGAGGTGGAGGTCACGGTCAGGTTGAGCTGGCCGTTGTAATAGGTCGGCGGGGTCAGGGTCAGGCTGCCCAGGTTCCAGCCACTGACCGACGCTTCGCCGTTGCTGCCCACGGTCGCGAAGTGGCCCGCGCCGTCGCTCAGCACACTGCCTTCCGGCATGCCGCCAATTTTCACGCTCAGGCTTTCGGAGCCGTCGGTGTCAGTCAGGGCGGTAGTGATTTTCGACAGGTGCACGCTGGTGCCTTCGGCGCCTTCGTTGAGCTTGAAGCCGTCGTAATAACCTTCGCCGTTGGTACCGTGCAAATCGGAGACCGTCACGCCAGCGTTCGTCAGGTCGGTCACGCTGGTGTACAACGGCACGCCGGCGCCGTTCAGGTCGACCGGTGTGCTGCCGTTGACCGACAGGTTCACGTCATAGCTGCCCGGACCGGTCTGGTTGTGGTGGTAGATGTCCAGGGTGTAGTAGCCGCTGGAGGTCGGGGTGAACGAGCCGTTCAACTTGCCGCCCGCGCCCCAGGTGATGGCCGCCACGTCCTTGCCGCCGATGGTCACCAGCAGGCTGTCGTCGCCGGTACCGCTGAAGGTGTAGGTCTTGCCGGCTTCGAGGAAGATCAGGCCCGAGGTTTTCGACGCTGTGCCCGGGTTGACGTTGCTGTCGGACTGCACGTTGGTCACGGTGCCGCTGCTGTTCGGCGTGCCGGCGGCATCGATCACCGATTTAAGGGTGCCGGATGGCGCACCGCTGCCATCGGTGCCCAGGCCCGACAGGCCGGTCCAGACCTCCTTGATCAAACCGGTGGAGCTCACGGCGTTGCCGGCCACGTTGAGGGTCGGTGCGTCGGCGACTGGGGTGATGTCGATTTTCACAGTGCCGGTATTGCCCAGTGCCTGGCCATCGGTTGGCTGGAATTTGACCTGTGCGTAGTCGGCCTGGTTGTTGCCCGTGCTGCTGCCAACATAACCATTGGCGCCGGACTCGTTGGCGTCCGGAGTGAAGCGCAGCTTGCCGGCGTCGATGTCAGCCTTGGTGAAGGTCTGGTTGTTGGCCACGTCCTTCCAGGTTGCACCGTCCAGGTACTGCAATTTGCCATCGGCCGGCAGCTCGGTGATTTTCACACCCAGGCTGGCGGCGGCATTGTCCACGTCGCTGACGCCGAAGGTCGACCAGCCGAGGACCAGAGAAGTGTCTTCGGTACCGGTCACGGCGCCGCCAGTGGCAACCGGCGCATCATTGACCCCGACCACGTTCACCGTGGTGGTGGCGGTGTTGGAGTAGTTGCTGCCATCGGTCACCGTCACGGTGATGATGCGCGGCACGGTGCTCGGATCTTCGCTGTTGTTAATGAAGCTGATGTTCTTGATCTGCTGCATGTAGTCGGCCAGCGTCGCGTTGCCCGACAGCGTCAGCGTGACTTTGCCATCGGTGCTGTTGGCGTTGATGCTGATGCCGTTGACGCTGTTGCCCAGGTTCAGCGCATCGCCGGGCTGACGGTTGGTCAGCACGATGGTGGCGCCGGTCAGCATGGTGCTGTCCGGGTCGGTGATTTTCAGGTCGGTGTCGCCGATGGACACGCCCGGGCCAGTGGTGCCTTCGGTGAAGGTCACCTGATAATCGGCGCCGGACTTGCCGCTGGAGTTGTTGGCGTCCAGGTCGAGCACTGGCGGCGCATCGTTGTCGATGATCGAGGTGCTGACGCTGCCGTTGGTGCCGCTGACAGCCAACTGCTCGAAGTTGCCACCGGTGGCCGAGTCAATCTTGACCACGAAGTTTTCCGTGCCTTCGGTGATCTTGTCATCCAGTGTTGCCACGTCAAAGGTGGCACTGGTGGCGTTGGCCGGGACCTTCACGGTGTACACCCCGGTGAAATCCGTGCCGTCGGCGGCGGTACCGCTGTAGACGATTTTGACCGTCACCTCGGTTTGCGCCGGATTCGTCAGGCTGACTGTGTACGTGGCGGCTTGGCCTTCGGTGACCGAGGTGCTGCCGGAGATGCTGACGGTGGTGGTGTTGACGGTGTCGGTGACATCGGTGACCGCTGGCGTGGTGCTTGGCACCAGGTTTTCGAAGTTACCGCCAGTGGCGTTATCAATGCTGACTTCAACCTTGCCGGCGTCTTTGTAGACGTCGTCAGTCGGTGCATCAACGCTGACGCTACCCGTGGTGGCGCCGGCAGCGATGTTGATCACGGCACCGTTGCTCAGGGTTACGGTGACTGGAGTGCCGGCGGCATTGGTCAGGGTTGCGGTGTAGGTGATCTGACCACCTTCGGCGACAGTATCGGTTGCCGACAGAGTCAGGCCCGTGGAGTCTTGGACATCAGTGACCGAGGTTTCAGCCGGTGTTTGATCTGCAACCAGGTTCTCGTAATTACCGCCCTGAGCGTCATCGATTTTCACGCTCAGGTTATCGCCGCCAGCGAGGGCGTCGTTTGGTGTGACGAAGTTGACCGAACCGCTGCTCGAACCGACCGGAATGGTAATGCTCTGGCCGTTCGACAGAGTGACGACCAACGGAGCACCGGTGACCGGAGCATTGACCGAAGCGGTGTAAACGACTGTACCGCCTTCAGCCACAGTCGAGGTCGCGGTCAGCGAAACGGTGCTGGTGTCGATGGTGTCAGTGACGTCGGTGACGGCTGGCGTAGTGCTTGGCACCAGGTTCTCGAAGTTACCGCCAGTGGCGTTATCAATGCTGACTTCGACCTTGCCGGCATCTTTGTAGACGTCGTCAGTCGGTGCATCAACGCTGACACTGCCCGTGGTGGCGCCAGCAGCGATGTTGATCACGGCGCCATTGCTCAAGGTTACGGTCACTGGCGAACCAGCGGCATTGGTCAGGGTTGCGGTATAGGTGATCTGACCGCCTTCGGCGACAGTATCGGTTGCCGACAGAGTCAGGCCAGTGCTGTCCTGAACATCGGTCACTGAAGTGTCGGCAGGCGTGCCGTCGATTTCCAGTTTTTCGTAGTTACCGCCCTGAGCGTCATCGATCTTCACGCTCAAGTTATCGCCGCCAGCAAGGGCGTCGTTTGGCGTAACGAAGTTGACCGAGCCGCTGCTCGAACCAACCGGGATGGTGATGCTCTGGCCGTTGCTCAAGGTCACAACGAGTGGAGCACCGGTAACCGGAGCATTGACCGAAGCGGTGTAAACGACTGTACCGCCTTCAGCCACAGTCGAGGTCGCGGTCAGCGAAACGGTGCTGGTGTCGATGGTGTCAGTGACGTCGGTGACGGCTGGCGTAGTGCTTGGCACCAGGTTCTCGAAGTTACCGCCAGTGGCGTTATCAATGCTGACTTCAACTTTGCCGGCGTCTTTGTAGACGTCATCAGTCGGTGCATCGACGCTGACGCTACCCGTGGTGGCGCCGGCGGCGATGTTGATCACCGCGCCATTGCTCAGGGTTACGGTCACTGGCGAACCAGCGGCATTGGTCAGGGTTGCAGTGTAGGTAATCTGACCGCCTTCGGCGACGGTGTCAGTTGCACTCAAGGTCAGAGCGGTGCTGTCCTGAACATCGGTGACCGAGGTTTCAGCCGGTGTTTGATCTGCAACCAGGTTCTCGTAATTACCGCCCTGAGCATCGTCAATCTTCACGCTCAGGTTATCGCCGCCAGTAAGGGCGTCGTTTGGTGTGACGAAGTTGACCGAGCCGCTGCTCGAACCGACAGGGATGGTGATGCTCTGGCCGTTCGACAAAGTAACGACCAGCGGAGCACCGGTGACCGGAGCATTGACCGAAGCGGTGTAAACGACGGTACCACCTTCAGCCACAGTCGAGGTCGCGGTCAGCGAAACGGTGCTGGTGTCGATGGTGTCGGTGACGTCGGTGACCGCTGGCGTGGTGTTTGGCACCAGGTTTTCGAAGTTGCCACCAGTGGCGTTATCAATGCTGACTTCAACTTTGCCGGCATCTTTGTAGACGTCGTCAGTCGGTGCATCAACGCTGACGCTGCCTGTGGTGGCACCGGCGGCGATGTTGATCACCGCGCCATTGCTCAAGGTTACGGTCACTGGCGAACCAGCGGCATTGGTCAGGGTTGCGGTATAGGTGATCTGACCGCCTTCGGCGACGGTGTCAGTCGCTGACAGAGTCAGGCCAGTGGAGTCCTGGACATCGGTCACGGAAGTGTCGGCAGGCGTACCGTCGATTTCCAGTTTTTCGTAGTTGCCGCCCTGAGCGTCATCGATTTTCACGCTCAGGTTATCGCCGCCAGCGAGGGCGTCGTTTGGTGTGACGAAGTTGACCGAACCGCTGCTCGAACCGACCGGAATGGTAATGCTCTGGCCGTTCGACAGAGTGACGACCAACGGAGCACCGGTGACCGGAGCATTGACCGAAGCGGTGTAAACGACTGTACCGCCTTCAGCCACAGTCGAGGTCGCGGTCAGCGAAACGGTGCTGGTGTCGATGGTGTCAGTGACATCAGTAACCGCTGGCGTGGTGCTAGGTACGAGGTTCTCGAAGTTACCGCCAGTGGCGTTATCAATGCTGACTTCAACTTTGCCGGCATCTTTGTAGACGTCGTCAGTCGGTGCATCAACGCTGACGCTGCCTGTGGTGGCACCGGCGGCGATGTTGATCACCGCGCCATTGCTCAAGGTTACGGTCACTGGCGAACCAGCGGCATTGGTCAGGGTTGCGGTATAGGTGATCTGACCGCCTTCGGCGACGGTGTCAGTCGCTGACAGAGTCAGGCCAGTGGAGTCCTGGACATCGGTCACGGAAGTGTCGGCAGGCGTACCGTCGATTTCCAGTTTTTCGTAGTTGCCGCCCTGAGCATCGTCAATCTTCACGCTCAGGTTATCGCCGCCAGCAAGGGCGTCGTTTGGCGTAACGAAGTTGACCGAGCCGCTGCTCGAACCAACCGGGATGGTGATGCTCTGGCCGTTGCTCAAGGTCACAACGAGTGGAGCACCGGTAACCGGAGCATTGACCGAAGCGGTGTAAACGACTGTACCGCCTTCAGCCACAGTCGAGGTCGCGGTCAGCGAAACGGTGCTGGTGTCGATGGTGTCAGTGAC
>NZ_JBSPTN010000021.1:0-71488 GCF_053850495.1 Pseudomonas sp. CFBP 5748 | reverse complement strand
CTGGCCGGCATGAAAGACTCCAAAGTGATCGTTGCGATCAACAAGGACGAAGAGGCGCCGATCTTCCAGGTGGCTGACTACGGCCTGGTAGCGGACCTGTTCGAAGCCATCCCTGAGCTGGAGAAGCTGGTCTAATCCGGCGTCTTCACTTATAAAGAGCCCGGCCCTTTGGCCGGGTTTTTTATTTCTGCACTATTTGTTTTCGCTGCAAGGGGAGCGTACTGCCATGGATCTTCGCCGTTTGGCTGGCTGGTCATTGCTATGGGCGTTGGCGGGTATGCCGGGCCTGGCTACTGCCGCCGGCAAGTGTGAGCGACTGATCGCCACCGGCAGCCCTGATGCGCCCCCTTACCTTTGGCAAGACCCCCAGGACCCCAAGCACCTGATCGGCGCCGGCGCCGACTTGCTCCAACAAGTGGCAGGAGAGCTGGGGATCAAGATCGAATTGCTTTATGCCGGCAAGCGTGCCCAGGCGCTGGACGAAGTGCGCAGTGGTCGCATGGACTTGCTCACCGACGCTCCACTGACCAGCACTGGGCTGGAAGCCTTGGACTACGTTCATCCACCGTTACTGGAAAACGACCATCTGGTCTGGACACGCAAGGACTCGACCTTGGTCGTCAACCAGCCCGAGGATCTTCATGGTCATCCCGGAGCCTTGTCGGAAAAGGCCCGTATGACCCAGGGATTCGGCGTTTTTGCCGAGCAGCAATTGTCCCTGACCCGCACGCCCAACCTGACCCAGGCCTTTCAGAAATTGCTGCTGGGGGAGGTGGAATATGTCCTGGCGGGGCGCTATTCGGGCCTGGCGATGGCGCAGACACTGGGCATGGCGAACGACCTTCAGGCGGCACCGCAGCCAGTGGATAAACCGGGGCTGTTCCTGGCGGTTTCCCATAACTCCGCCTGCAATGACCCATGGTTACGCGGACAGCTGGCGCAAAAGATGACAGAATTGGCCGCGTCCGGCCTGACGGAGGCTGTGTTGCAGCGCAATCTCGAGCGTTGGAACACACAGTTGCAGCCACCTGTCAGCGCCCCAAAACAGTAGGGAATATTAGTGACTATTCGACCTCTTTTCGCTGCCCTGGCCGTTCTGGCTCTGGCGGGCTGCGCAGCCGATCCGGCGCCGAATGAACAGATCCGCCTGACCGAACAGGCACTGAAACAAGCCCGAGCCGTGGGCGCCATTGCCGACGAAGTGCCTGAATTGAAACTGGCAGAAGAAAAGTTCGCCCGGGCCCAATCCAACATGGCCGACCAATCGTACAAGAAGGCGCGCATGCGGGCCGAACAGGCCGAACTGGATGCACGCCTGGCTGAAGCGAAGGTGCTGACCCTCAAGAGCCAGGAGCAACTGAACGTGCTCGACACCCGCATCAAGCGCTTGCGCAAACAGTTGAGGGATGATGCCCAATGAAGCAGTCCCATGTATTCGGCGGTCTGCTCCTCGTGAGCCTGGCCAGTTTGTATGGCTGCGCCGGACAGCGCAGCGAAGCAGCGCTTGAGCAGGCCAGCAACGACTTCCAGAAGGTCAAGGAAGACGCCAACGTATTGCGCGCCGCGCCCAGGGACGTGATCCGTGCCGGCGAATCCCTGGCCCGTGCTGATCGCTTGTCCAGCTACTGGGGCAGTGGTGAGGATGTGCAGCATTACGCCTACCTGAGCCAGCGCTACAGTGCGATTGCTCGGGAACACAGCAACCAGGTGCTCAATGAAGAACGTGCGGCAAAGCTCGAACTGGAGCGCCAGCGCCTGCAATTGGCCCTGCGTGAATCCAAACTGCTGAGTGTGCAGCAGCAGGGCAAATGGCTTGAAGAACAGATCATGGCGATGGCGACCACCCAGACCGATCGCGGCCTGGTGATGACGCTGGGCGACGTTCTGTTCGATACCGGCGAAGCGGAATTGAAGAACTCGGCCAACCGGATCGTGCTCAAGATCGTGCAGTTCCTGCAGCTCAACCCCAAGCGTGTCGTGCGTATCGAGGGCTACACCGACAGCACCGGCGGCAAGCAGGAAAACCTCAAGTTGTCCCGTGACCGCGCGCAGGCGGTGGCGGACGTGCTGGTTGACTTGGGCATTGACGACAAGCGCATCCAGGTCGAAGGCTACGGTGACGAATTTCCGGTGGACGTCAACGCTTCCGAGCGTGGCCGGGCGCAGAACCGTCGCGTGGAAATTGTGTTCTCCGACGAAAAAGGCCAGCTCGGCGCCGCCCGCTGAGGGCTGCGTCACTGGAAAACCCGGCCCCTTTAAAGGCGCCGGGTTTTTTTACACCTGCAAATCGCGGCGCAATGAGTACAGTTGGGGCTGTCACTGGGCTGTACTGTCGAGTAATCTGGCAACTGTCCCCGTACACTTCTAAACTGTTCCGGTATCGTTTCCGACAAAAATAAAATGCCCGTGAAATCGAGTGCTGCGTCATGACCAACCTCCTGCTTTATCAACGTATTGCGCAACAGCTGGCCGAAGACATCCGGCGCGGCGTGTATCAGCCCGGTGAACGCGTGCCTTCGGTGCGCAAGATGAGCTCGCAGCTCAACGTCAGCCATGCCACGGTGCTGCAGGCCTACGCCAACCTTGAAGACCAGGGGCTGATCCGCGCGCGGCCACAATCGGGTTACTACGTGCACCAGACGCCGGCCCTTACCGCGCCGACGCCGGACATCGCCCGGGTCGAGCGCCCAGGGTTGGTGACGCGCAGCAGTATCATCCAGCAGGTATTGGTCGAGTCGCGCCGCGAAGGGGTATTCCCGTTGGGGGCGGCGGTGCCGAGCGTCGACTACTTGCCTGTGCGGGCGCTGCACCAGCAATTGGCCAAGGTCACGCGTTTTCACAGCCCGCGGGCGTTCAGCTACATGTTCAGCCCGGGCTTCGAGCCGTTGCGGCGTCAGGTGGCGATTCGCATGCGTGATGCTGGCGTCGTGGTGGACCCCTCCGAAGTGGTGATCACCCACGGCTGTGTCGATGCGCTGCAGATGTCCTTGCGCGTGCTGACCCGGCCAGGGGATCTGATCGCTGCCGAGTCACCTACCTATTACGGCTTGCTGCAGTTGGCAGATCTGCTGGGCCTCAAGGTCATCGAGATCCCCAGTGATCCGGTCACCGGCATGAGCCTCGAGGCGCTGCAACTGGCGGCTAACCAATGGTCGATCAAGGCGCTGGTGTTGACCACGCGCCTGAGCAATCCCTTGGGCAGCACCATGCCGGAGGAGCGTCAGAAGCAGCTGCTGCGCCTGGCGTCGGACTTCGACATCCAGATCGTCGAGGACGATATCTATGGCGAGCTGATGTTCGAGCAGGGGCGCACCAAGGCGCTCAAGGCCTACGACCGGTTGGATCGGGTGATCTACTGCTCGAGTTTTTCCAAGACCTTGTCGCCGGGCGTACGTATCGGCTGGATGATCGCCGGCAAATTCCAGCAGGAAATCCAGCGCCTCCAGACCTTCAGTACTCACTCGGCGTGCAGCGTTACGCAAATGGGCATCGCGGCATATCTGGAAAATGGCGGTTATGACCGGCACCTGCGCTATATCCGCCAGGAGTACCGCAAGAACCTCAGCGCTTTTCAGCTGGCGGTGCAGCAATATTTCCCCGAAGGCACGCAAATGAGCCGCCCCAACGGAGGCTTCATCCTGTGGGTCAGCCTGCCGGGACGGGTCAACACCCAGGAATTGCATGTGCGGGCGTTGCAGCAAGGCATCAGTATCGCGCCAGGGCTGATTTTCAGTAATACCGAGCAGTTCAATCACTGCATCCGTCTGAATTGCGGCACACCCTGGAACCGCGAGGCGGAGCGAGCCTTGATGACGCTGGGCCTGCTGGCCACTCAATTGTGCCAAGAGACTGCCAACGGATTTTTATAGGAATCAGCGGCTTAGTCTGATGTGCTTGTCAGCGCCTCATTATCAGGCGAGCATGGCGGTCTCTGCCGTAAGTACCGTTGTGTTTATGAAAGCCATTGCTCCTGCTGCCTGGGTTTTGATCGGCCTGTTGACCGCCTTCCATACGGGAGGCGTCGTGGCGGCTTCGGCGCAGGAGAAACCCGTCGCCAGCGCGACGAGTAATGCGCCGAAAAAAACGGCGGTGGTCAAGAAGGCTCCCGCGAAAAAAACGGCGGCGAAGAAAAAACGCGCGCCCATCGCTTCCAAGAGCAAATCCGCCCATGAGGTTGCCAAGACTCCATTACCAGCGGCCAAGCTGGATTTGAGCTTGCCCCATGACATGGTCGAGGAACTGCAACCGCCGGGTAAGGTGCAGTCAGCTAAAAACCAGCCACTGTTGCCGTCCATGTTCGGGGAGAAACCCGGACCGTTCCAACTCAATGGGCGTTTGCTGAGCAATGAGATGCAACTGCCGCTGCGCAATCAGGAGCGCAATGAAGTGGAAGGCGCGGCACTGGAGTTCGAATTCAAGCAGTGAACCTTGCCATGCATGCAGCTCGTCGCTGACCGTTCGGTCATCTCGCCGTGGGCGAAAAAACCTGCGGACTTTAATTTTAAACGAGTGTTTTAGCCGTTACTCTGTGCGCTGTTACCAACCATTACCTGTCGTGAGGATGTTGTCGTCATGAAATGCCGTGAAGGCTGTGGCGCCTGCTGCATCGCCCCGTCCATCAGTTCCCCGATCCCTGGCATGCCCCAAGGCAAACCGGCGGGAGAACGCTGCGCGCAGTTGTCGGTCGACAATCTGTGCCGGATCTTCGGCCAGCCGGAACGCCCCGCGGTGTGCTCGGCGTTCGAGGCCGACATCGAGGTCTGTGGCAGCAGCAGCGAAGACGCCATCCGACTGATCGGTTGGTGGGAGCAAGTCACGGCAGCGTAATGGGTCAATGATCAGAACTTGGACAATAAGGAAAAAACTATGGGTTCGCTGCATCGTATGGCTGTGTTGTGTGGCTTGACCGTGTTGTTGGCAACCGCCAGCGCTCAGGCAGAGGACTGGCAGGTCGCCAAGGAGAAGGACGGTATCAAGGTATCCCTGAGTGAAGTGGCTGGCTCCAAGTACAAGGCCTACCGCGGCGTGACTGTCATGCAGACCACCATGGCCAAGTTGCGGGCCCTGCAGGAAGATGTCCCGGGTGCCTGCGCCTGGATTCATGAGTGCAAGAGCCAGAAGCTACTCAAGCACGAAGGTGACAAGAGCTGGACCTACACTCAGTTCAATACGCCATGGCCAGTCACTTCCCGAGACTCGGTGCTGGAAGTCACCACCGTCGATGGCGCGGATGGCAGCCTGACCCGCAATCTCAAAGGCGTACCGACCTACGTGCCTGAAGAGAAGGGCTTTGTACGAGTGACCCAGGTCGACGGCTTCTGGAAATTCACCCCCAAGGGCGCGAACCAGGTCGAAGTGACGTACCAGGTCCACACCGAACCCGGTGGCGATGTACCGTCCTGGCTGGCTAACAAGTTCGTGGTGGATGCGCCGTTCAACACCTTGAAAGCGCTGAAGGAGCGCGCCGAAAAGTAATCGGCCATGGTTGCATCAGGAGACCGCCCATGAGGCGGTCTTTTCATGTGTGCCGCCCAACTACCCAGCGGAACGATTGTTCAGCCCTCAATGTCGAGATAGAGGTAAGCCAGGCCCTGAATTGATCGAGGAGACACCGATGCAGAAGTGGGAAATCACTTTCGTGGATGATCACGGCGACACCACTGAAGAACTGTTCGACTGTGACCAGGAGCCCACCATGGAACAGGCCGCACAACTGATTCGCGGACGGCTGTTTCCAGTGGCCAGCGAGTTGGACCTCAATGACCTGGAGGGGCGCACTGAAGACCCGACGGTCAAGAACCTCAAGTCCCAGCACAGCATCGAAATCATCAGCATTACACCGATTTCATGAAAATCGTTGTCTGGCCCCGCTTGGCAGTGGCCACGACTTGCGGCTACTCTGCAAGTGAGATCAGCGAAAGGATCGCTTAGGTCCGGTCTTGTCAGCTACATGCTTGTGTCCCGACGGTAATTTGATGCCGTAACGCCTGCAACTTACGGGTTGCCTGCGCGGGAAGACGGAAAGTCTATCCATCGGTTTTAGGAGGACGTTTCATGAGCACAGCCTATCAAGAAGACATCAGCACCAGCGTGTTGCGCCGCATGAAAGAAGGCGGTTTCGATTTCTCAAAATTCCATCCCATCGAGTTCTACGCCATTTTCCCGGACGAGGAGCGGGCGCGCAGGGCGGCAGGTCAATTTCGGGGCGAATCGCTGAACGCGCAGATCAGTGCACGGGACGACGGGGCTTGGTCATTGGAACTGAGCCGGGTGATGTACGCCACTTACGACGACATCGGAGACTTCGAGCAAGACTTTGAGGCCGTGGTTGAGCCGTTGGGCGGCATCATCGAGGGCTGGGGCGTCAAGCAAGAGATTCGGCGCTTGCAGGCCTGATACTTCACTCACTGCAACCAGAGCAACGGCTGACCTTTGTGTCGGCCGTTTTCATGTCAGCGATCTTACCCCCCAGGTTTTGTACCTAACTGTATCCAAGCCAGGCTATGGCGTTTTTCCGTGTCTATGCTCAGGGGAGCGACGGCCCTGCGCCGCAATGAAGCGGGGGCAGCGGGGTGGGGGGATTTGCCGCACTACAAGAGTGCGCAGCCTCTCAGTGGATAATCCAACCCGTTGATCATAAAGCGTTTATGCCGATGGCACGGGCCTTGCGAAGCCTGATGCCAGGGTGACAAGGAGTACGGCATGATCCGCACTGGTTTTGACGAGATGTACGAGGCCGACGGCCAGGTCCGCCCGCATTATCGGGCGTTTGCCCGTTGGCTGGCCGAAACGCCAGACGAACTTCTGGCACAACGCAGACGCGAAGCGGACCTGTTGTTTCATCGCGCCGGCATTACGTTCACGCTCTATGGGGACGAGCAGGGCACGGAGCGCCTGATCCCTTTCGACACTATCCCGCGCAGTATTCCCGCCAGCGAATGGCGGGTCGTCGAGCGTGGCTGCATCCAGCGGGTCAAGGCACTGAACATGTTCCTGGCCGACCTCTACCATGAGCAACGAATCATCCGGGCCGGCATCATCCCCGCCGAGCAGGTACTGGCCAACGAGCAATATCAACTGGCGATGCAAGGGCTGGATCTGCACCGCGACATCTATGCCCACATTTGCGGCGTCGATCTGGTGCGCGACGGCGATGGCACGTACTACGTACTTGAAGACAATCTTCGTACGCCCAGTGGCGTCAGCTACATGCTTGAAGATCGCAAGATGATGATGCGCCTGTTCCCCGAACTGTTTGCCGCCCAGCGCATCGCCCCCATCGATCATTACCCCAACCTGCTGCTCGACACCCTGAAAAGCGCCAGCCCACTGGATGACCCCAGCGTCGTGGTGCTCACGCCGGGGCGCTTCAACAGTGCATTCTTTGAGCACGCGTTCCTGGCCCGGGAGATGGGCGTGGAACTGGTAGAAGGCGCCGACCTGTTCGTGCGCGACGACAAAGTCTTCATGCGCACCACCGACGGGCCGAAAGCGGTGGATGTGATCTACCGTCGCCTTGACGACGCGTTCCTTGATCCACTGGCCTTCAATCCGGATTCGATGCTCGGGGTGCCAGGGCTGTTGTCGTCCTACCGGTCTGGCAACGTGGTGCTGGCCAATGCCATCGGCACGGGCGTGGCGGACGACAAGTCGGTGTACCCGTTCGTCACCGACATGATCAAGTTTTACCTGGACGAAGAGCCGATCCTGAAGAACGTCCCTACATGGCAGTGTCGTAACCCTGCTGAACTTTCCCACGTACTGGCGAATCTTCCAGATCTGGTGGTCAAGGAAACCCAGGGCTCCGGCGGTTACGGAATGCTGGTGGGGCCGGCGGCGACGACGGCGCAGATCGACGCCTTCCGCGAACGCATCAAGGCCAAGCCGCACGCCTACATCGCCCAGCCGACGCTGTCGCTTTCTACGTGTCCGACCTTTGTCGAAAATGGCATTGCCCCTCGCCACATCGACTTGCGGCCGTTTGTCCTGTCTGGCCGGGAAACCCGTGTGGTGCCGGGCGGCCTGACGCGCGTGGCGTTGCGCGAAGGGTCGCTGGTGGTGAACTCGTCCCAGGGCGGTGGCACCAAGGACACCTGGGTGGTCGAGGATTGAGGAGCTGCCATGCTAAGTAGAACCGCCTCGGACCTGTACTGGATGTCGCGTTACCTGGAGCGTGCGGAAAACCTCGCGCGGATGCTCGACGTCAGTTATTCGCTGTCCTTGATGCCCCAGGACGGGCGCGGCGATGGCCTGCACGAATTGGCCATGCCGCTGCTGATCACCGGCACGCTGGATGATTACCGGGAGCGACACGGCGACTTGCACGCCGAACGCCTGTTGCATTTTTTTGCCCTGGACGCGGCCAACCCGGCGAGCATCTACAGCTGCCTCGGTTCCGCGCGCGCCAGTGCCCACGCGGTGCGTGGGCGCATCACCGCCGACATGTGGGAAAACATCAACGCCACCTGGTTGGAAATTCGCGATATCGCCGAGCAAGGCTTGAGTCGCTACGGCATGAGCCGTTTCTGCGAGTGGATCAAGGAAAGGTCTCACCTGTTTCGAGGCGCAACCTACGGCACCATCATGCGTAACGACGCGTTCAGGTTCATTCGCCTGGGGACCTTTATCGAAAGGGCCGACAACACCCTGCGCTTGCTCGACGCCCGTTACGAGATGGCCGGTGACCAGGCCGACACGGTCAGCGACGGCACGGCCCACGCGTATTACCAGTGGAGCGCCTTGTTGCGGGCCTTGTCTTCCTTCGAGGCCTACACCGAAATCTACCGTGACGCCCCGGGCGCGCGTCATGTGGCTGAACTGTTGCTGCTGCGCGCCGATGTGCCGCGGTCGCTGCGGGCCTGCACCGAAGAAATCGAGCAGATCCTCGCGAGCCTACCGGGCTCCAACGGCCGGCAGGCACAACGCCTGGGCGCGGAAATGGACGCGCGCCTGCGCTACACCGGGATTAACGAAATCCTCGACGGGGGCCTGCATGCCTGGCTCACCGAATTCATCCCATTGGTCCGCGAACTGGGCAACGCCATTCACAGTTCCTACCTGGAGGTCATATGAGACTCTCAATCAGCCACGAAACGGCCTACCACTATGAAGACCAGGTTCGCGCCAGCATCCAGTACCTGCGCCTGACACCCCACGACAGCGAGCGCCAGCATGTGCTGAGCTGGCAGCTTGATCTGCCACGGCCGGTACGTGCGCAGCTGGATCCGTTCGGCAACATCCTTCATGTACTGACCCTGGACGAGCCCCACGAAACGGTCATCATTGGTGCCCGTGGCCAAGTGGACATCGACCCGTTGCGTGAAGCCGAACATGAGAGCCAGTCGGCGCTGCCGTTCCTGCGCTTCACCCGGTTGACCGAAGCGGACGAGGCGCTACGAGCTTTCGCCGCGCAGCAATGCAAGCAGCGCCGCGATCGCACCGCGTTGATCGACCTGATGCACGGGTTGAACCAGCACATGGTCTACACCCCGGGTTCCACTGAAGTCGAGACCAGCGCGGCCCAGGCTTTTGCCAGCCGTAGCGGGGTGTGCCAGGATCACGCCCACGCATTCCTGGCCTGCGCCCGCAGCCTGGGCGTGCCGGCACGGTATGTGTCAGGCTATCTGTTCAGTGAGCAGAGCGAACACCTGGCCAGCCATGCCTGGGCCGAGGCATGGCTCGACGACGCCTGGTACAGCTTCGACGTGACTAACCAATTGGCCCGTCCCGAGCGACACTTGAAACTGGCGGTGGGTCTGGATTACCTGGACGCCTGCCCAGTGCGCGGCATGCGCCGCGGTGGTGGCGGTGAGCAGATGCATGCCAAGGTCGTGACACCGGCCCCGGTGCTTACGGTGCAACGACAATAGCCGCGTGGCGAGCGGGCTTTTGTGGCGAGGGAGCTTGCTCCCGCTCGAGTGCGAAGCGCTCGCAAGCTATTTGAGGGGCTGCTGCGCAGCCCTGTCAGCGGGGCAGCGGGGGCAAGCTCACTGCTTCAAAGGCTGTTTACGCCCCGCCATATGCTTCAGATACCCCACCAACAGATCCAGCTCCGAATCTGGCAGCACCGCCGCCGAGAACCCCGGCATCTTGCCTTGGGGCCAGTGACGCAGACCCTGCGGGTCGCGGATATAACGCTTGAGGAAATCCCCGGAGAAGTATTCGGTTGGGTTGAAGGGGATGTTCAGGTCAGGGCCGAATTGCGCATCGCCGGCACCGTTGAGGCGATGGCAGGCCAGGCAATTTTTCTGGAACAGCTCAAACCCTTTGTTGATCGGATCGTCCTTGGCCAGGTTGGCTGCGGGCAGCAGGGCTGGGAAGCGTTCAGCCACCGCTGACAGGCGCTTGATGCTCGCCACCGCGTACGGCCATTGTTCGGGGCTGATATGACCCGCCTGCGGGTCGGTCCAAACCAGATAGAAAGGCCCGGCACTGTGTTTGCCTTCACCCAGTGGGGGCCATGGTTTGGCAGGGTCTTCAATGGCCAGCCAGGCCCGGGCGCCACGTTTGTTGAGTAACGGCGCAGCGGGCATTTCGGCGGCGAAACCGTCCAGCGCCACGGCCTGCAGGTGGTCGTCCGACTGCACGCCAGTCAACAGTGCAGTCAGCGGCACGGCGCGATAACTCATCGGTTTCTTGTAGGAAACGTCGTCAGCGATCTGGACCGTCTGGGCTTCAGGATGCTTGAGCAGTTCTTCGGTTTGCCAGGTGCGCGTCTTCGCGCCCAGCTCCAGCACCAGCTGTGCGGCATACAGGGGCGTGCTGAGCAGCAACGCCCCGATCACAATGAGAGCTTTCAAGTGGATCGCCTTCCATGTCGAGGGAGTGCCGTAAAGGTTGGCACAGCCCCTGGGGCTCGAACAATAAACCCGTCACATTTTTTGGCGACACAACATATTGAGAATGCAGATGCCCGCGCGCAGGACTCAGCCGATCACCTTGGTGATATTCGGCACAATCAACAGCAGCGTCGTGGCAAAGAGAATGAGTCCGGCTTGACGAACTTTCGAATGTTTGAACATGGCTGACCCGCCTTTATTGTTATTTCCTGAGGCCAGCCTGCATATCCATGACGGCTGGCGTTGCACTTCCTGTATGACAAGCGCCTCGGCAAAACCCGACGACTGTTCTTGTACAAGGATTACATTAGGGGCCGCAGTCGCCTTGGCTTAGATCCAATTCGTATCAATACTGAATTTATTGCTATTTAAATGGCATGAGGCCCATTGCCATCTTCTTGAAGGCCCTTTGGCTAGACAGCTTGCTCACCTGAATCGGTTAACCCGATAGCTCGCTACCGTTCGTCTGAGCGTGGCCGTCAACGTCATTGAGCACTGTGGTCATTGAATCCTTCGCTGCCGGGCTTATGGTTGGAGGCATCGCATTATCCCCGTGGTTTGAGGATGTCATGACCGAAGCTTTGATTTTCGACGCATTGCGTACGCCTCGCGGCAAGGGCAAGGCCGACGGCGCCTTGCACAGTGTGAAACCGGTGAACCTGATGGGCGGCCTGCTCAGTGCCTTGCAGCAGCGCATGAGCCTGGACACCAGTCAGGTCGACGACATTGTGCTCGGTTGCGTGACACCGGTGGGTGAGCAGGGCGCCGATATCGCCAAGACCGCCGCCCTGGTGGCCGACTGGGATGTCAGGGTCGCGGGTATGCAACTCAACCGGTTCTGCGCATCGGGCCTGGAGGCGGTGAACCTGGCCGCCATGAAAGTGCGTTCCGGGTTCGAAGACCTGGTGGTTGCCGGTGGCGTCGAATCCATGTCCCGGGTGCCTATGGGCAGCGATGGTGGCGCCTGGGCCCTGGACCCGCAATCGAACCTGCACGGTCATTTCATTTCTCAAGGCGTGGGCGCCGACCTGATTGCCACCCTGGAGGGCTTCAGCCGCGAAGATGTCGATGCCTATGCGCTGAACTCGCAACAAAAAGCCACACGTGCCCGGGCTGACGGTTCTTTCGACAAATCCCTGGTAGCGGTGCGGGACCAAAATGGCATCGTGCTGCTGGACCACGACGAATTCATCCGTGCCGACTCTACGCTCGAAGGCCTGGGCAAGCTCAAACCGAGTTTCGAAGTCATGGGGCAAATGGGTTTCGACGCGACGGCGTTGCGGATCTATAGCCATGTCGAGCGGATCAACCATGTACACACGCCGGGCAACAGCTCTGGCATCGTCGATGGTGCGGCGTTGATGCTGATCGGTTCCCAAGCCAAGGGGCGTGCGATGGGCCTGCAACCCCGGGCGCGGATTGTCGCCACGGCCGTCACCAGCACCGACCCGACGATCATGCTCACCGGCCCGGCACCGGCTACCCGCAAGGCCCTGGCCAAGGCCGGGCTGCGGGTGGAGGACATCGACCTGTTCGAAGTCAATGAAGCCTTCGCCTCGGTGGTGCTCAAGTTCATCAAGGACATGGCCATCGACCCCGCCAAGGTCAACGTCAACGGCGGCTCCATCGCCCTGGGCCATCCCTTGGGCGCCACGGGGTGCGCAATCCTCGGCACTTTGCTCGATGAGTTGGAGGTGCGGCGCTTGCGCTATGGCCTGGCGACCCTGTGTGTCGGCGGCGGCATGGGCATTGCCACCGTTATCGAGCGCCTCTGAGCCACGACTTCAAGGAACACTTTTGATGACCGATGCCATCCGTTACGAAACCGGCCCGGACCGGATCGTCGTCCTGACCCTGGACATGCCGGGGCAGAGCGCCAATACCATGAATGCTGTGTACCGCGAGGCCATGGCCGCCTGCGTCGCCCGTTTGATCGCCGAAAAAGACTCGATTGCCGGGGTGATCATCACCTCGGCCAAGAAAACCTTTTTCGCTGGCGGTGACCTCAATGAACTGGTCAAGGTCGGCAAGCCCCAGGCCCAGGCTTTCTACGAAATGGTGCTGGGCCTCAAGGCGCAACTGCGCGCCCTGGAAACCCTGGGCAGGCCCGTGGTGGCGGCCATCAACGGCGCGGCCCTCGGAGGCGGCTGGGAGATCTGCCTGGCCTGCCATCATCGCGTGGCGCTGGATCATCCGTCGGTGCAGATCGGCCTGCCGGAAGTCACCCTTGGCCTGTTACCGGGTGGCGGCGGGGTGGTACGGATGGTGCGTCTGCTCGGTTTGGAAAAGGCCTTGCCGTATCTGCTCGAGGGTAAGAAGGTCGGCCCGCAACAGGCGCTGCAGGCGGGCTTGATCGAAGAACTGGCGAAGGATCGCGACGCGTTACTGGCCAAAGCCCGGGCCTGGATTCTCGCCAACCCCGGCGTGGTCCAGCCGTGGGATGCGAAGGGCTATCGGATTCCGGGTGGCACGCCGTCGGACCCGAAACTCGCGCAAATGCTGGCGATTGCGCCCTCGATCCTGCGTAGCAAGACCCAGGGTTGCCTGCCGGCACCGGAGAAAATTCTCTGCGCCGCAGTGGAAGGCGCCCAGGTGGATTTCGCCACCGCCCATCTGATTGAAACCCGCTATTTCACCGAGCTGGTCACCGGCCAGGTGGCCAAGAACCTGATCGGCACCTTCTGGTTCCAGCTCAACGAGATCAAGGCGGGCGGCTCGCGCCCACAGGGTTTTGCGCCCTATCTGACAAAGAAAGTCGGCGTGCTTGGTGCAGGCATGATGGGGGCCGGCATTGCCCACGTCAGCGCCTTGGCCGGCATTGAAGTGGTGCTCAAGGATGTCGACCTGAGCGCCGCTGAGAAGGGCAAGGCCCGTTCGGCGGTGCTGCTGGACAAGAAGGTCGCTCGCGGCCAACTCACCGCCGAACAGCGCGAAGCCACCCTGGAGCGGATCCATGCCACGGCCAGCGATGCTGACCTGGCCGGTTGCGATCTGATCATCGAAGCGGTGTTTGAAGACCGTGCCCTGAAAGCCAAGGTATCAGCCGCTGCCCGAGCCGTGGCGGGCGATGACACGGTGATCGCCTCCAACACCTCGACCTTGCCCATCACCGGCCTGGCCATGGCGGTGCCGGTCCCGGCGAAGTTCATCGGCCTGCATTTTTTCAGCCCCGTGGAAAAAATGCCCTTGGTAGAAATCATCAAGGGCGCCCGCACCAGCGATGAAACCTTGGCTCGAGGTTTTGATTTCGTCCTGCAAATCAACAAGACACCGATTGTGGTCAACGACAGTCGCGGTTTCTTCACATCCCGGGTCTTCGGCACCTTTATCAATGAAGGTATCGCCATGCTCGGCGAGGGCGTGAGCGCCCCGATGATCGAGACCGAAGCGCGCAAGGCCGGGATGCCGGTCGGGCCGTTGGCGATCTCTGACGAAGTTTCCCTCAACCTGATGAGCCATATCCGCGCGCAAACCGCCACGGACCTGCACGCTGAAGGGAAAACGCCGATTGAGCACCCAGCGTTCGCTGTGATTGACTTGCTGCTCAACGAATACAAGCGGCCGGGCAAGGCCGCCGGCGCTGGCTTCTATGAATACCCGGCCAACGGGAAAAGGTACCTTTGGCCGCAGCTCAAAAGCCGTTTCGAGAAAGCCGACGGGCAGATTTCGTCGCAGGATATCCGTGATCGGCTGCTGTTTATCCAAGCCTTGGAAACCGTGCGTTGCGTAGAGGAGGGGGTGCTTACCTCGACGGCCGATGCCAACGTTGGATCGATCCTCGGCATTGGTTTCGCGGCCTGGACTGGCGGTGCGTTGCAGTTCATCAACCAGTACGGTCTGCGGGATTTTGTCGCGCGAGCGCAGTATTTGGCCGAGCAATACGGCGAGCGTTTCTCACCGCCGACCTTGTTGCTGGAAAAAGCAGCCAGGCAGGAACTGTTCTGACTACCTGGTGAGGGGCTTGCCTTGGGACCGTGTTCAGGGCAGGCTTTGGGGTGTGCAATATTCCCATCATCGTGTCAGGTATTTTTTATGTCGCTACGCATCTGCATTTTGGAAACCGATATCCTGCGTCCGGAACTGGTCGATCAATATCAGGGTTACGGGCAGATGTTCCAGCGCCTGTTTTCACGCCAACCTGTGGCGGCCGAGTTCACTGTGTACAACGTGATGGAAGGCCACTACCCCAGTGATGATGAACAGTTCGACGCCTATCTCGTGACCGGTAGCAAGGCTGATTCTTTCGGTACCGATCCGTGGATTCAAACGCTCAAGACTTACTTGCTGGACCGCTACCAGCGGGGTGACAAGTTGCTGGGCGTGTGCTTCGGTCATCAACTGTTGGCGCTGTTGCTGGGCGGCAAGACCGAGCGCGCTACCCAGGGCTGGGGTGTCGGCACCCATCGCTACAAACTCGCGGCCAAGGCGCCGTGGATGAGCCCAGTGATGGAAGAACTCACCCTGTTGATCAGTCATCAGGACCAGGTCACCCAATTGCCCGAGAACGCCACGGTCATCGCTTCCAGCGATTTTTGCCCGTTCGCCGCCTATCACATCAACGATCAGGTGCTGTGTTTCCAGGGCCACCCGGAATTCATCCACGATTATTCCCGCGCCTTGCTGGAGATTCGCCAGCAACACCTCGGCGAGCAGATCTATAGCCAGGGCGTGGCGAGCCTGGCCCATGAGCACCACGGTACGACGGTGGCGGAGTGGATGATGCGGTTCGTCGCTCACAAGCCGCAGGCCGAAGCCACCCAAGGCTAAAGATCATTACTAATGTGGGAGCTCGCCTACAACCAGCCCGAACGCTTGAAACTCCACCACAACGACGAGCATCCCACCGCGATAACCCCAAGCACCGCGAAATACCCATATTGCCAGCTCAATTCCGGCATATCCTGGAAGTTCATCCCATAGATCCCGGCCACTGCCGTGGGAAATGCGAGGATCGCCGCCCAGGCCGCGAACTTGCGTTGCACCACGCTCTGGCGTGACGCTTCGAGCAACACACCGACTTCGATGGTCTGGCTGGCGATGTCGGCCAGGGTTGTCAGGTCTTCCATTTGCCGCGTGACATGAATCTGCACGTCACGGAAATATGGACTCATATTTTTGTCGATGAAGGGGAAGTCCAGTCTCTGCAACTCTTCGCTGATCTCCACCATCGGCGCCGCATAACGGCGCAGGCGCAATACGTCGCGGCGCAAACTGTGCAGGTTCTGGATGTCCCGCTCGTTCAGGGAGCTGCACATTACGTTGTGCTCCAGCTCATCGATCTCGGCATGAATCGCTTCACCCATGGGCTGGTAGTTTTCAATCACGAAATCAAGGATGGCGTAGAGTACGAAGTCCTCCCCGTGTTTCAGCAAAAGAGGACGCGCCTCACAGCGTTGTCGGACGTGGGCGTAGGAAGCTGAGTGACCGTTACGGGCGGTGATGATGTAGCCCTTACCGGCAAAGATATGGGTTTCGATAAACAGCAGCTTGCCGTCCTTGCGTATCGGCGAATACGTGACGATAAACAACGCATCGCCAAAGGTCTCCAGCTTGGGGCGGCTGTGCTTTTCCATTGCATCTTCGATCGCCAGCTCATGCAAATTGAACTGACGCTGCAGGTTGGTCAGCTCCAGGGCGCTGGGCTCTTCAAGACCGATCCAGACAAAATGACCAGGCTTGGCAGCCCAGGCGCTGCCTTCGTCGAGGGTGATATCGGTGACTTTTTTTCCGGCGCTGTAAACCGCAGCAGCAACGACTCTACCCATAATGGTGGTTCACTTCTTATTGTGAAAATGGCAGTGGCAGGCAGCGTTCAGCTTAGCGCGCCCTGTTGCTTGAGAGTCAGCAAAATCTGCGTAGTTCGACGGCAAAAGAAAACCCGCCGTGGGGCGGGTTTTCCATTCAAGCGGCTTGCAACTGCCGATCCATTGTCGCGATGCACTCGCGCATCTGCTCGCGGCATTGGGCCATGAGCCTGGGCATGTCATCCATGCTCAGTCCCACCGTAGGAATTGCCGGCAATGAACGTATGAGGATGTCACCGCTGCGCCAGCGATTGAGGCGCATGTGCTTGATATAGCTGCTGACGCACACCGGGATAATTGGCACTCCCGCAGCAATCGCCATCTGAAAGGCGCCTTTCTTGAACGGCAGCAGATCCTTGCCAAGATTGCGCGTGCCCTCCGGGAATACCCAGATAGAGGTGTCCTCGTTCTGCAAGGTATGGGTGGTGGTCAGCATCGACTGTCGCGCCTTGATCGCGTTGCCGCGGTCGATCAATACGTTGCCCGCCAGCCAGAACAATTGCCCGAACAGCGGCACCCATTTCAGGCTCTTCTTGCCGATGCACACGGTACGGCGCGGCACCACGTTACCGAACATGAATAGGTCATAGTTGGATTGGTGGTTGGCGATGATCACACAGCCGTTGGGCTTATCCACCAGCGTGTCGACCTGCGTCCGGACCCGCAGGCGCAAAATGCACATGGCCGGCAATGCGTACAACCTTGCGCATAAACGGCTGTTGTCTGGATTGAACGGCCGGCACAGCCCCAAAATCACCCCGAGTACGCCAGCCAGGACAAAATGCAGGCCCATCAACAACATACGCAATACAAACAGCATCTACAGGCCCCATCGGGACAAAAGGTGGCGCAGTGTACGGATGTGCACTGTTTTCGGCAATTGTCCCTATAGAGGTAGGAAATGGACGATGTTTAAGCGCATGTTTCCAAATAACGCGACAGAAGCGGCCTAGAGCGGTTGCGGGCTTTTAAACGACGCACGTAGGAAAAATGCCCAACGCTAAGGGCTTAAGGAAGGTCACTACACCGTGGCGAGGGAGCTTGCTCCCTCGCCACGGTGACCCGTGTAAGCCTTGAGTGACCAGGGAGCGTCAGCCCATGTGCTCCTGATCCAGCAGAATCGCACTGTCCAGTGTATCCAACAGCGCCTTGCGGACTTTCAGCTTGGTATTCTTGTGGGCCGTCATGTTGATTTTCTTCAACTGACGCGCCGCCTCCAACGCCGCACCCTGCAGCTCCTCGACCGACACCACCTTGTCGAGGAAGCCAGCATCTACCGCACTCTGCGGGTTGAACATCTCGGCATTGATCACCGAGCGATGAAACGCCGACTTGCGCAGACGATCACGGGCCAGCTCAATACCCGCGTGGTGCATGGTCATACCGATCTGTACCTCATTCAGGCCAATGCTGAACGGCCCGTCCACACCAATGCGGTAGTCCGCCGACAGCAGCAGGAACGCGCCCTTGGCCACCGCATGCCCCGGGCACGCGACCACGACAGGGAAGGGGTGCGACAACAGACGACGCGCCAGGGTCGAGCCGGCCGTGACCAGACTCACCGCTTCCTTAGGGCCGGCGGTCATCACCTTCAGATCGTAACCGCCCGACAGAATCCCCGGCTGCCCGGTAATGATCACCACCGCCCGATCCGCTGTCGCCTGGTCCAGAGCAGCGTTGAACGCGGCGATCACATCCGGCGAAATGGCATTGACCTTGCCGTTGTTCAAGGTCAGGGTCGCGATACCGTCTTCGAGATGGTAGGCAATCAGGTCGCTCATGACGCTATTCCTTGTAAGAGAAGTGACGCAGACGTTACCCACCGTCGCAGGCCAGGTAAAGCGCCGTGACTGACTCACCGGTCAGCCCCAAGCCCCGCAAACAGCCTGGCCCGCCCATCCCGCCAAGCCTTCATCTATAGAGCTGCGCCTGCACAGCCCCGAAGATTGGCCGGTTTGCCCTGCCCAGGTGCGTTTAAAATGCCTGACCAAGCTTAACCGCATGAAAATTCTGAAAAAAACCTTTGCCATCGGAAAAGCTTTCGACTACATTAGCGCGCCTCGACAGACTGAACAGTTTGTCGAGATACGGTGAAGTGTCCGAGTGGCTTAAGGAGCACGCCTGGAAAGTGTGTATACAGGAAACTGTATCGAGAGTTCGAATCTCTCCTTCACCGCCACATTCGATATACATAAAGCCCCTGGTTTTCCAAGAAAATCAGGGGCTTTGTGGTTTCTGCCGTCTGAAAAATGACGATATGGGCAATGGCGCCCAGGTGATACGCCCTCAGCGCAAAAGGTGCGAATTTCCTAACCTTGACTCCACCATCGCAATGACTATCCCCACGTTTAGCCGTGCTACAAAAAGGCCTGTTCAACGCCTGGAAAAACACCGATGCCAGCGCTCTCCAACGGCAGGCCCTCCCATCGATTCGGCCTGTTTTGCGTAGCCAGTTTTCTTCTGTCCATTTCTTACGGCGTCACCTTCCTGGTCTCGCTGCTAGTGTCCTCCCTAGGGGGAACTGAGCGCGATGCAGGACAAGTCTTTGCCGTTGCCATGACGAGTACCTTGGTAGCTGTAGTCGGCTCTGGGCATTTGATGCAGCGCGTAGGCGCGGCACCGTGCATGGCCCTTGGCGCCGTATTTCTGGTCATTTCATCAATGGGGTTTGCTCTGCTGTCGGGTCTTGGCATCGCCTTGTTGGCTTGTGGATTGATGCTGGGGATTGGATGGGGGCTGTTTTACACGGTTGGGCCCATCATGGTGGCCGCGATGGTCGAGCCAGCCAGGCGGACTCATTGCTTCGCGCTTTTGTCTGGGAGCATGTTGACGGGGATCGGCAGCGGCCCTCTCACAGGCAAGTTGGCAAGCTATGCAGGACTGCCCATTCAGACGGCTTTCTTCTGTGCTGCGGTCTCGGCGTTGCTGGGTGGTTTGTATTTTTGGTGGTTGAGAACTGGCTTCGCCGAGTTGGAGCGCCGGTCTGGCGACAAGCTTCGGATGGGGCTGAGATCGGCGACGGATGTTCTACGCTCACGTTCAGCGTTGTCCATTTTGATGGTGGGTCTAGGGGGCGCGATTTTCGGCGGCCTGGGCAGTTTCCAGACAAGTTATGCAGCGAGCCAGGGGCTTGACTACTCCCTGTTTTTCGTCGGTTTCATGGGGGCGGCTATCGCTTGTCGGTTGTTGATTGCCGGGTGGGTCGTCAGTCGTGACCCCTTCGCGACTTCCTGTCTATTGACCACTCTGATGTTGATCGCCGTGACGGGGTTCGGTGTGTGGGTCCATGACAGTCTGAGTTATGGGTTGACCGCTGCCATACTTGGGATCGGTTATGGTCTCAACTATTCGGTCATTAATGGCTTGGCGGCCAACGAGGCGCCACCTGGACTGACCGCACAGGCACTCCTGCTTTTCAGTCTCTCCTATTTTATTGGCGTATTCGGGTTTCCCTTTATCGCCGGCAGGCTCATCAGCAGCATGGGCGTGAATGGGATGCTGCTGGGTGTCGGATTGATCGCTTTGCTTGCCTGGGCCTTGAGTGTAAGTCGCTGGCTGGCTGGGCGATTCTGGAAACCAGTATCTCTCTCGGAATGAAGCAAACCTACGAATAAAGTGCCTCGTTGAAGGTTGGTATTTCGTGCGACTCGTACCCTCTAGTCGCGTCAGAACTTTTCGCCAGACAGCATCAGGCAAATTCGCAACAGTATCGAGCAACAGCATTCAAGTGCATGCCGCTAAGGTTCCTCTTCAAGAGCTTCCTATCAACTGCATTGTTATGAGGCAACATCATGACCATACGGATGAGTTCGACTTTGCGCCTTCAGACTGTCGCCCTGTACTGGGTACTTTCAACGAGCCCGGTCTGGGCTTCGGAAACGATGACTCAGGACGCCAATGCGCATAGGGTGCGCCAAGCGTTCACCAACTGGCAGCAAGGCAAAGGCACTGTGTTCGATCTGCTGGCGCCCAACGCCATATGGACCGTGACCGGATCAAGCCCCGTATCGGGTGTGTATAACAGCAAAAAAGACTTGCTGGAGCAGGCCGTACGACCCATCACGGCTCGGCTGGCGACCGCGATTTCTCCCACTGTCCAAAGCATTGTTGCCGAGGAGGACGTTGTGGTCGTTCTGTGGAGCGGTGAAGCAACCGCATTGGATCACCAACCCTACAACAACACCTACTTGTGGCACATGACATTCAAGGACGGCCAGATCACGCAGGTAAAGGCCTTTCTGGACACCTATGTGTTGAACGACCTTATGCATCGCGTAAAACCTGCGCAGTAATAGGAGGGTATTTTCAGGAGCAGACCTAGCGTGGTGCAAAGGGGAATGGGGGGCGGGCGTGAACAGCTATGGATTTTCCATGAGGCCGTTCGCGTTTCCGTACAGCGGAATCTAAAAAGCTAAGCTTGATCCAGAACAAAAACCGGAAACGGGTAGTCTTTTGTAAACCCAAATTCCACTCGCCCTGAGATTGCACAATGAGCCTGATCGATTGCCCCGAATGCGCTTCCCGAATTTCCGACAAGGCCTATGCCTGTCCGCATTGCGGCAACCCTTTCCGGGAGCCGAGTTTCCGTTTGACCGAGAAGAACGTGGGCCAGATAGCCGGGGTGACTGGCGTCTGGCTCACCGCGCCCTGGATCGCGCGAATGGTCTTCGGTGTGGTGGCCGTGATTGCAGTCGCTGCGGTGTTGATCCTGCGTTGACTTGCGTCGATTAGCCAGCTAGCGAGTCGGGCCAGCCGCGCAAGCGCTCTGCCAGACATAATAATTGTCGAACTCACTGCTTTCGACGAATTGGAAACCGTGGCGGACGTAAAAGCGATTCGAGGCACTTTCTTTAAGGGCGCCAACCCTTATCGGGAGCGCGGCTGCATCCGCTTCTTTGAAAATATGATTGAGAACAGCAGCGCCTATTCCTGATCCTTGTGCGCTTGGTCTTACATACAAATGGTCAAGCAAGAACTCATTGTTGAGAGGCTTGACTACAACGAACCCAACCCTCTTTCCCTGCAGTTCGATGTAGCGTGTGTAGCGAGGTTCGAAACCACTAAGAAACCGCTCGTGCGCGCGCAGGGGATCAAATCGCCCCACGCGCTCCAGGCTTTCGCGCATGGCCTCGATTCGAATGTCCACCAGATCGTCCGAGTCGCTTTGTTGAGCTGGGACCAAAATGATGGGCGGATTTTGATGGCAGGTGAGGGGCATTATTCACGCTCTGGTTTTCGTCCGGGAAGCCAGTATAGATAACTTGACGATACCAGCTCATGGCGTCGAAATACCTAGCTTGTCCCCTCTAGCTCTATGGCCTGGCGCCATTACTCACCCTGTCCTAGTCTTTTCTGATCAGCAGGACCTCATCGGTACTTATTGCACGGTGTCCAGGGAGTCATGGAATGGCGAACAAGAAAGGAACTGAGTTGGTAGCCGGTTTAGAGACAATCCCCGGAGCAGCAGGGATTTTCGGGATCTGTTATTCAATACTTACCTGGAGCGGCGTAGGAAAAGGCTTCAGCCCTTTCAGTCTTGGCTCTTGGAAAAAAACACTGGGCAAGCTTGTCGAAGATGGGCATGCCACGACCTTTCTCGTCGACGGCAGAAACATCACCCTGACGGGTATCAGTGACGACGGGTGGGTATTCGATACAGGTGCTCTTGGCTCAACCGATTGGGCTCGCGCCACGGGAAGCGCGACCACCTATGTCTATTACATCGGTGTGAATAAAGCTTTCGTGAAAAAGTATCGGCAGCTTGAAGCCAAGCTAAAGAAAACCAAGACCTCCTACGATGCCTTCTGGCCCAATCTTCCTAGTGCCAAAACCCAGTACCAGAACTGTGTGAGCCATAGCCACTACCTGGTTTCCGAGCTGGGACTCGCTCACTGGGGTAATACCGTCAAGGGCTGGTGGATGCCTTCGGCGAGTAATTGGGTGGATTGGTTTAAAAGTTTCGCGCCTGTGCAGCGAGACGGATTCAGCTGGAAATACAAGAGGTTCGATGGCACGAACACTCATATTCCAGGCTAGGCGTTACCCGGAACAGTTTGCATAAAAACGGCTCGTGGACTGTTGAGGTCGGGGTCGGCGATGTTTGTGTGGGCGTTTATAAGCCGGCTCTCCCATCCATTGACCGGTAACTGCCCCAGGTCAGGACAGGCATTGCAGCGAGCCTTCGAACCCTCTATAAAATCCCGCGCTGACATCACGACTTTCTTGATCGTCTTGCCCCCTGGATATCTGACCCGCATGGAGCATCATCGTGAGCCAATCGCCGCGCGCCCTCAACTTTCGAGTTAACACCTGCTCGCGCAACGTGTCGTCTTGCGTGCTGCCCGCCTTGAGCATCAGTGTCCTGGCCCTGCTCAGCGGATGTGGCGCGTTGACGGATGTCCGCTCATTCTCCACGCCCTATTCAACGCCTGACGGTGGCGAGACCGCACGCTTGCGGGTCATCAGCGATGGCATGGTCAGGGGCGTGCCCAAGTCCGATTGCGTCGACTTCCGCCTGCCGGGCGCTGGCGTCATGGTGGCGTTCCGGGATGGCTACGCCAATCGCAACAGAGAAAGCCTGGGCATGCCGGCGACCAGCGAGCGCCCATCTTCCACGGTTATGACTGAGCTGTTGGTGCCCGCCGGGAAACCCATCGCCTTTCATTACATTGGTGCTCGCTGCTACAACATGTTCAGCTTTGTCCCTAAGGCTGGCGTGGATTACCAACTGGACGCCGCAGGGCTTTATAAGTGCGGTGTGACGCTTCAACAAACGCCCGTGGGGACGGGCGCGTTTTCCCCTGCACCCTTGAAGGAAAGCAAACTGTGCAAGGTGACGGATAACTTTTAGCGTTGTTTGCCAAGGACGCCATAACGTTTGAAAAGGAGCTTCATGATGGAAACCCTCCCCACCTTGCACACCCGTCGCCTCATCCTCACGCCTTTGGAGCTGACGGATGCACCGGCGATTCAACGGTTGTTTCCCCTCTGGGAAGTGGTCCGTTACCTGGACAGCCGCGTGCCCTGGCCTTACCCGGATGACGGCGCGCTGACTTACGTTCGCGACCACGCGCTCCCTGCCATTGCGATGGGGCGCGAATGGCATTGGATGATCCGCCTTGCCGAAGATCCTGCACACAGCATCGGCAGCATCAGCCTGTACGACCAGCCAGGCAACAACCGTGGTTTCTGGCTGGCGCCTCAATGGCAGGGCAAAGGCTACATGCGCGAGGCCTGCGAAGTGATCAACGCCTATTGGTTTGAAACGCTGGAACGTCCCGTCATGCAAGTGCCCAAGGCGGTGGGCAACCATGCTTCGCGCAGGGTTTCGGAACATGAAGGCATGCGCATGATTGCGACGCAGCAGGGGGAGTTTGTTTGTGGGCCGTTGCTTAAGGATATCTGGGAAATGACGCGTGGGAATTGGCTTGAGAAAAAGGCCGCGCTGGGGTCGAATTGAGCAGAGCCAAATGGGTCAATTCATCGGTGAACGACAAGTTACCACGGTCGTCGCCAGGAACTCTGTCGGGTTAACGGGTAAAGGAATGTGAAATGGATATCCCACAGGATTTCAAACCGTTATTTCGTAGCAGCCCTTTCCTTGACCTGCTGGGTCCCTTTTATTATCGGGAAAACTCCGAAGGTTTTACCGTTGGGATTCGGGTGGAGGAGAAACACACCAATGCGCGTGGACTCGCTCACGGAGGATTGTTCATGGCGCTGGCTGATATCGCACTAGGCTACAGCGCAGCTTTCTCGAAAGATCCTCCTCTTAAGCTCGTGACGACCACGATGACTACTGATTTCGCTGGCTCCGCCAAGATCGGCGATTGGTTGGAGGCTGCCGTAGATATTCAAAAAACCGGTAGTCGATTGGTATTTGCCAATACTTATATCAGCGCTGGAGAGGAGCGCGTGGTTCGAGCCAGTGCATCTTTTCTGGTGCTCAGCTAAAGCGCTGATACGTTTTTTGCCGTAAGAGCGAACGGTGCAATTTTCGATGTCTCACTCAGTGGTTGTCGCCAACGGCTTGTGTGCAAATCCATTAATGACGATGTACAGCAGCGGGCCGATCGATACGAAGATCACGGTGATCAGCAAGTAAGGCAGCACCGAGACGAACGACCTGCCTTTCGCGCGTGAGTCTCTGTACATCCAGATGCACGCCATGCAAGCGAGCAGATAAAGGTCGATGACGACCTGCGCGGTGTCTGGGCTAGACATGAGCCTGATGCCGAACGCCAGGAGCGATTGCTCGGCGAGAAACAAAGTGCTCGTCGTGTACAGGGAAAAAAGCAGCAGCGTGACAAGTGCAATGTAAGGTTTCTTCACTCTACCTCCTTGGGCAAGATCATCGATCGGTAGAGGTAGGCTAGTGATATGACAGTCATGGTTTCAATGACCTCTGAGGTCATGGACGCCGCCCACCCGCAATGCCAGAGTCAACGCATGAGCAGTCGACCTTTTTCTCGAACTACGCCGCCAATTTCTGCTGGCGCGCAACTGCGTCATTTGCGCCAACAAGCCGGATTAAGTCAGCTGGACTGCGCGCTGATAGCTGGGATATCTCAGCGTCATCTCAGTTGCATCGAGACGGGGCGCGCCAAGCCAGGCCCTGGCACTCTACATAACTTGCTGACGGCCCTGGATGCTCCCTTGGAGCGATGCAACGACATCTTCCTCGCTAGTGGCTATGCCCCTCGCTACGAAACGACGCCGCTCACATCGTCGTCAATGGAAGTGGTACGTGATGCCATTCATCATGTACTTCACGCCAACAATCCAGCTCCGGCGATTGTTTTGGGCAGTCACTGGGAGGTTCTTGCAGCCAACGCCAGCACTGGCGTTTTGTTCGATTTGGTGGGCCTTGCCAAAGACGCGGCAGAAGGGCTGAACCTCTTAGTGACACTCTTACAACCGGGCGGCTTGGGCGACCATTTGTGCAATGCGGAGGAAATAAGATCAGTGGCCTGGCAACGGGCAACTCGAGAAGCTTCGAGCAACTCCACACTGGCTGAGATTCTGAAGAGCCTGCCGGTTCCGAACAGCCTTTCAACGCTGGCTGAAGAACTGCTGCCATTGTTGCTGACGCGAATCAACTCTCCCCATGGCGAGCTGAAGTTCATGTCAACGTTCACCACATTCGGCATGCCGCTCGATATCACAATGAGCTCATTGCGCATTGAGCATCTGATTCCTGCTGATGCGAAGACCTGGGAGGTCATGACCAATGCCTACGAGCGGACGCAAAACGAGAACACCTGAACCGTACTGTCCATGGAGGTCAGCCGGGTAGTTATTTACCCGCCAAAGGACGCCACGCGATGGCCAGGGAGGGCCCCGATTTCGGCGCGACGGCTGCCGGAGGCGCAGGTGCTACCGATTGTGCCACGTCCGATGAGCCACCTATTTCCACCAGCACGTCGATGGTTGCCCGGTAACGCCACACCTTCAGCGGCGCCGTGAAACCAGGTCGAATGCGGCGGGTGACGGCGGTCAGTTCGGCTGGGCTATTGACCGAAGTCCCGGCAACTTGCAAAACGATATCGCCAGCCAACATACCTGCCTTTTCAGCACCACTTCCCGGCACTGGCCCCAAGACCAATACACCGCTGACGGTGGGTAAGCCGAATTGCCGAGCCACCGTCGGTGTAACGGCGGTGATGTGCAGGCCCAACGTCCCCGTCTGGTTCGCCGTGGGTACAGGCGTTGCCACTGACGTCACGGTAGTCGGGGGGACTGTAGCAACGCTTGGTGCGGGAGCGCTTCCGGCTGAGCAGTCGCGTTGCGTGGCTACCTGTTGAATCACAAGGTTGACGGGGTCGGCCGCCATGCTCGGATATTGCTCCCACCCTCGTTTGGTTGCCAGGAACGTTTCACAATCCATGGCGTAGTAGGTCGCCGGGTCTCTGACCTTGCGCAGGTATTCCGCTGTTTCGGCTCGCTCCGCTGAGCTGTACATGGGATTGACGCAAGACGCCAGAAGAGGGAAGAGAGCAAGCGTTCCGGCAAGGCGTTTTGTCGGCATAGGACTTCCCTGATGTCGTGGCGTTTAAGCGAGTCCATGCAAGGTACTATTTGGCCATCATGCTGTCCAACGTCAAACCAGGCACCGCATTGCTGCGGTGATTGGACGAGCGGCATCCCACCAGACGTTCATTCGATATACAACCTGAAGGCACTTCGCCATGATGCGGGACGATCAACTCAAATTAAGCATTGAGAAGCGAAATGTTTGCTACTGCCTTCAAATCAAGCACCCGGCTTGCCGTTGCACTGTCGCTCACCGGCCTGACTGGCTGTGCCTCTGATGGCGGTCTCGGTGAGGCTGCGGTGATCGGTGCGATGTTCCTTCCCATGCCGGCTGGAGTGGACACCAGCGTAATGACAACTGCCGTAGGCGTAGCGGCCGGTGCCTATGTGCTCTCCTCGGTGGCGAGTGCGGACTCTGCCAGTGTTTCTCCCGCGACCTCCACTGTTGCCGCGCCCCAAGGGCTGCCCCCCATTGACCTGCAAAAGCTGGTGACCCGGGAAACACCTGACCGGTATCGTTCCAAATCGTGTGAGTACATTGAGATGTCCCTTAGTGAGGTGCCGATGTACCAGGGGAGTGCTGAGCCGATATTGAAGCAGGTCGGCACGGCTCGAAAAGAAGCGGCCAGCCAGGTATGGCTTGAAAAAGGTTGCCAGCTTGCCAATTTACCTCGCGGTAAGATCGGCGCGAACATCGACACCATCGATCCGCAGCGGGCGATGGCCTTGTCATTTCCCCCCGCAGGCGTTGTGGTGCTGGCAACTGTTCCGGGTAGCGGTGCTCAACAGGCCGGACTATTGCCTCAGGATGTGATCGTGGCCGTTGATGATCGGCCTATCGCCGATTCAATCGATTTCAGGGTGGCCGTTGCAAAAGCTTCAATCGGCTCGCGGGTGAATCTGAAGGTATGGCGAGCTAACGCGTTTAGCATCATTCCTGTTGTGGTCGGGGCTGGAGGGACTCAAGTATCGGTGACGCCGACAGTGACGGCCAATGGTGTCGCGGCCGCGTCTGCAGTCGGTGCTATGTATTGCACTGCAGTGCTGGCCACTCAGCACACTTACGGTGCTACCGTCAGCCCGGTCAAGTTAATCACCGGGGCAGCGAACGACATGCAGCCCTCACTCAAGAGCTACATCGCTAAAGTGAAACAGCAACAGCCCGGCGTTTGGGGAGATTTCAAACTTAACAGCGCTGTTTGTGCACCGAGCGCCGTGGTGTGCATGGCCGAGGCCAAGGGACCGACCGGTAAGACTCAGAACGCTTTCGAGTTCTGTCACGCGACGCAAGCCAAAGCGGATGCTGAACTGGCCCAGATGCGCCAGGGAGACCCAAAAGCGGTGGTCATTGACTGGCCTTGAGCCGTCATCGTGAACAGGGGCTGTTGCCTAATCGTCAGTAGCGATCAAGGAAGAATGCATGGAACCTCTACTCAATCGAATCATGCTGTATGTGCGGGACGGGAATTTCGTTTCTATTTCCAGTAGAGCGTTTGCATGCCGCTGAACTTTCAAAAAATGCATGCCAATGGCGATGACTTTGTTATCGTCGATTCGCGACACTCAGATTGCCCGGTGACCAGTGCCATGGCCCGGCGCATGGGGGATCGCCACCGGGGCGTCGGCTTCAATCAACTCGCCGTGCTGCTCGATTGCGACGATGCGGGTGCCCGCGTGATGTTCTGGAATGCAGATGGTTCTACGCTGGATGTCTGTGGCAGCGCGACTCGAGGTGCTGCGGACATGCTTATGCGTGAATCAAATGTGACGTCGATAACGCTGCGCACCCACCGTGGTCTGCTCACCTGCGAGCGGACCTCAACCGGGGAAATTTCTGTCGACATGGGGCAACCGCTTTTCAACTGGCGAGACATTCCCTTGGCGCGGGAACTGGACACCGCTGTTCTGCCACTTGCGGGCAGCCCGGCAGCGTGCAGCATGGGAAATCCGCACTGCACCTATTTTGTGGATGACTTGGCCGTCGTTGATATCGCGACGATCGGACCAGCAATCGAAAGCAATCCCCTTTTTCCACTCAAGACCAACGTACATTTCGTCCAGGTTATTAACCGCAAGCACATCCGGTTGCGCATTTGGGAGCGTGGCGCTGGTATTGCGCTCGGTTCGGGTTCCTGCTCGTGCGGTGCTGCTGTTAACGGGATACGGCGTGGCTTGCTGGACAGTTGCGTTGAGGTTGAGTGTGATGGCGGAAGTGTGATGGTTCGATGGGATGGCGTGGGTGCGGTCTTCCTCATTGGGCCGGTGGAGGTAAGTTTTTCGGGGATGACCGCAGACAGCTATTAACAGCAACAGCGTGACAAACAGAGGCCGATCCCAATCGGCCTACGCGTATGCATCCACGCCCACACGCGCCAGTAGCCATTGCTGGTAGACCGCAGCGCTGTCAGTCGCCTGGTCGCCATTTTTAGCGTTAATGGTTTTCCCCTCCAGGCGTCCGATGTCGATCAAGTGTTGAAGACTGTTCAGTACTTGGGAGGCGTCGCTGTTGCTGAGGGTTTCCACATTGGGCAGGTCGACAGCGTTGCTTTTCTCGTCGAGTGTCGTCCAACTGGAACCAGCTTTAGAGCTGGCTGCCAGTTGTTCAAGAGTCCGTTGTGTATCGCGAAAGTTTTCGTCGAGCCGGGCCTGGATTTCCGGCGTTGCGTTTGCGACCTGAATTCTGCCGGCCGTCGCTGTGCCACTCTCCAAAGCCTTTCTGAGGTTATCCACGTACGGCAGCGAACGTAAGGTGCTTCCTATCATGTTGGTACTCCTTGGTGGGTAGCCGAGAAGCAGAGCAAAAGCCGGGCCATTGGCTTAGGCCTATCTTTAACGGGGCATTGACCCCGTCGCCGCAATGGCTGGGAGGCACGCGCTTGCCGAGATGGGCAAAGCGTTGCCGCAAGCGCCAGGGGGCATGAGCGGATCGGCCAGAAGCCGTGATCGGGTCAGATGTTTGAGCCAGTCCAGGTGCGCTAGAATGCCGGACGCATAGAACTCAAGGACCCGCGATGATATTGCGACACAGGCCAGTGAAGGCTGATGACATCAAAACCATCTGCAGCTTTCCGCTCAATGCTCAGGAACTGTTTTATATGTTCCCGAAAGCTCAATACCCTCTGACTGAGGCTCAACTCTCCAACGCCATCACTCAACGATTCGACTCGACGGTCGTGGAGACGGAAGGCCGCGTTGTGGGCTTTGCCAACTTCTATCGGGCCGAAACGGGCGGAATTTGCTGTATCGGCAATGTCATCGTTGCCCAAGAGGCACGAGGTAAAGGTGTTGCGACCTTCCTCGTGGAAACGATGACGGCCCTGGCGTTTGATCGCTATAACGCCACGCAGGTGCAGATATCTTGCTTCAATGAAAATACGGCGGGTTTGCTGCTGTATCCAAAGCTGGGTTTCTTACCCTTTGCTATCGAGGAGCGAATTTCTGCGGACAATCGAAGGACAGCGCTCATTCATATGAGTCGCGCGCTGGATTCTCTGAGTACATGTACGCTATTGAAAACCTGACGTTCAGGTCATCAAAATGTTGTGGGAGCGATTGGGTAAGGGAGAAGCGCTGGACCACGTCGACTCTTCTTCCTACCGGGCGACTTATGGGTTCACCGCGACATTCGGCAGCCGTAAGGTGCCCGTCGTGGGGATACGGCATATGTCCAGGTTTGTGCCGAGCATCGAGGCCATAAAACAGGCTTGGGAACGACAGAAAGCCGCATCAGTGTCGTTGACGTTACAGCAAGCCTGAACGCGATTGATTTACAATGCCTGTCCTTCAACCGAGGCTGGCATTTCGTGGATGCTTTTTCCGTTGTCTATCAGCAACTGATCCAGTGGGTCATCGCCCCCATCACCGATCAGTTCTTTGGCATTTTCAACTTGAACGGCCGCCTCGGGATCCTGTTTCTCTGCGCCTCCTACGGTGTCGCCTATGGCCTGTTTCGCTTCAGAAGACATCGCGGCCTGACCGACGCCCGTTCACTCTGGCAATTCATCGGCGGTAGCCGGGTGCATCTGCATCGTTCGGCCTTGCTGGATTATCGCTACTACTTCGTGCGGGCCATTCTCAAGATTGCCCTCGTGCTGCCCATCGTCCATCTGGTGGATCCGTACATTCTGCGTTCCGCGGATTACCATGCTTTTTTCACCAACCTCTGGGGCGCTCGCCCGCGTCTGGGGGAGAACCTTTCGCTCGCTTTGCTCTATGGGTTGGGGGTATTTCTGGTCAAGGATTTCGTCCACTACTGGGCGCATCGGGCCTTTCATTCGCGTTGGCTGTGGGCGTTTCACAAGGTTCATCACTCGGCACCGGTGCTGGTGCCGGCCACGGCGAGCCGGGTGCACTTTGTGGAGAAGATCGTCGAGAAGCTCGGCGTCACCGCGTGCCTGGGCCTCTTCGCGGGTAGCTTCTGGTATGCCTGCGGTGGTGAGGTCAGCCGCTATACGTTGTTCGGCGTGACGTATCTGGTGTTCATCTTCAATAGCCTGGCGGCCAATTTGCGTCATACCCATGTCTGGCTGTCATTTGGCCCGGTGGTGGAACATGTGCTGAACAGCCCGGCCCAGCACCAGATCCATCACAGCGACGCGCCCAGGCATTTCAATCGCAACTTCGGCACCAACCTGTCGCTGTGGGACTGGATGTTCGGCACGCTCTATGTCACTCGCGCGCAGCCCGAGGACTTGCGCTTTGGCACCGGGGAACAGGATCAGGCGCGCTACCTGACGGTCTATAGCCTGATCGTCACGCCTTTTGTCGAAACTGCGCGCAAGTTGCTGCCTGGGTTTTCATATCAAAGCTACCTCGCCACAATGCGCTCAACGCTTCTTCCTCGATCTGCAAGTGCTGACACTTGTGAGACGGAGTCAACATCCAGCAAGGAACGCCCATGAATTTCTTCAAGAAGCTTCTCGTTTCATTGAAAGGTCCCGCCGCCCAAGACGTCCAGCCCACACCGCAATCCCACGAACGCCCCGAGCCGGTCGCACCCAACAACCCGACCGAGGTTGAAGTGGCTAATCAAGCAGCTCGACAAGCCAGCGAAGCGTGCCTGGATCGTCATTGGAACTCGGTCGGAATGGTCGAGCGGGACGTCCTCTCATACCTGATCAGTCCGAGCTTTTCCGGTGGCCCGTACTGGCCTTCGACCCGTCAGGCCTACCGAGTGGTTCGTCGTGGCGCCACAATCATTCTCGCCACCGAAGGCCTGTCAGATCCATTCGATGATGCTGAGGGAATGGGCAATGGTTTCGAGATGGAGTTGTTCATGGAAACCGCCGATATCCCCGAGCACGCCTATGGCCCCGTGGGTGAGGTCGATCCTTTCAAGCGCAGTTGGGCATTCGAGTTGGTGGAGCATGTTGCCAAGACGGTGGCCGAGGCTGGAGGGATCACTCACCAACTCGAACAACACGGCGCACTCTCTCTCGAACTTCCCGGAGTCAGCCAGTCGCATCACATGGGTGATCAACTGCCCAAACACTTCGTGACCGATGACGACGCCGCCGGCGTCCTGCTGGGCGCCCCGGAGCCGGATTTTTCTACTCGTTTGGATGACATGCCCTTATCCCCGGTCAGATTGGTGCCGGTGGTGTTGATCACCGCGACGGAGCTGGAGTATGTCCGTTCTGGTGGGCGAGAGGCGCGGGATGATTTGGTGAGCCGTTTGAAGGTGGCGGGTGTCGGGCATATGAGCAGTCTGCAGCGGGCGAGTGTTGTGTGATACCAAGCGGCTATCGATCAGAAGCTGTTTGGGACGTTGGAAAGTCCTCTACCTACAGCTCGGTAATGCGCACTTAAGCAAACGATGAACCTGTGGCAGGCTTATAAAGTGGAACCTGCCGGCGCCGCATCCAATCGTCGTGCAATCACATCCATCACGTCGCCCCCGTCACGCAGTGGGATACAGCAAAGCTGCGCCAAATCTTGAAGGGTCGCGGGGTCGATGGTCTGTTCATCGCGCATCGCCAGGTTCTCCAGAAACTGGGTAGCGGAACGGATTCGGTAGGTTGCTGCATCGAGCAGGATGCTTAGCGGGGCGGTGGTGTCGACCCACCTTCCACAATCCAATCGCGCATTCCCACTCCACGCGGGATAATACGGCCCGGCTTGAGGTCACAATCGCTTCCCCCCTGATTGTATTGGCGGCTGAGAAGGATCAATCGCAATGACAGATTGGCTGCAGAGCACCGCAGAGGTGGCCGAACGGATACGCCGCCATGATTGGGACGCCACCGCGCTCGGGCCGCCGAATCAGTGGCCCGATGTCTTGAAGACCACCGTGGCCCTGAGCCTTGCCTCGCATTTCCCCCAGGCCATTGTGTGGGGGCCGGACATGATCACCTTGTACAACGATGCGTTCCTGCCGATCCTCGGCAACAAGCCCGAGGCGCTGGGGCGGCGGTTTGACGAGGTGTGGCAGGAGGTCTGGAGCGATATTGCGCCGATCTTGCAGGGCGCCTTTAACGGACAGGCGACTTATATAGAAAACTTCCCCCTGGTCATCGAGCGCGGCGGTGGCCCCGAGCAGGCTTATTTCACTTTCTGCTACAGCCCCATTCGTGATCAGTTTGGCAAGGTCGTGGGCATGCTGGATACGGTCACCGAGACCACCTCGACGGTGTTCATGACCCAGTGTCTGGCGGTCTTGGATGCGATTGGCAACGCCGTAGCGAATGCCACCGACCCGCAGGCCATCATGGCGACGACCACGCGGATTCTGGCGGCGCACTTGAACCTGTCCAACTGCGCCTATGCAGACATGGATGAGGACGAGGACGGTTTCACCATCCGTGGCGATTGGGCCAGGGCCGGTTCGCCGCATATCGTCGGGCATTATCGGTTGGCGGATTTCGGTCGGCTGGCGGTCGCCAACCTGCGGGCCGGCAAGCCACTGGTGGTCAACGACAACCTCAAGGAGCTGGCGCCGGAAGAAGCGGCGACGTTCCAGGCGATCGGTATCGCGGCAACCATTTGCGTGCCGCTGATCAAGAACGGGCGTTTGACCGCATTGATGGCCATCCACGATAAAACCCCCCGAGTCTGGTCATCCAACGACCTGGCGCTGTTGATGGAGGTCACGGAGCGATCCTGGGCCCACATCGAACGCACCCGTGCGGACGCCGCCGTGCGTGAAGGCCTGGCTGCCTTGGCTGAGTTGAATGCGACGCTGGAGGAGCGGGTCGAGGAGCGCACCACCCGCCTCAAACAGACCGAGGCGGCGCTGCGCCAGTCGCAAAAGCTCGAAGCCATCGGCCAGCTCACTGGCGGCGTCGCCCATGACTTCAATAACCTGCTGACGATCATCCGTTCCTCTGTCGATTTTTTGCGCCTGCCCAATCTGTCCCCAGAGCGCCGTCAACGCTACATGACGGCGGTTTCCGAAACGGTGGACCGCGCCGCCAAATTGACCAGCCAGTTGCTCGCGTTTGCCCGGCGCCAGCCCCTGAAACCGGAAGTCATCGACGTAGGCCAACAAGTGCAGAGCCTGGGGGACATGCTGCAAACCGTCACGGGCGCGCGGATCCAGGTGATTGTCGAGTTGTGCGACCGGCCTTGTTACATCCGGGCCGATTTGAGCCAGTTTGAGACAGCGTTGATCAACATGGCCCTGAATGCCCGGGATGCGATGAATGGCCAGGGCTCGCTGTGGCTGCGGCTCAGTTGCGGCGACGGCATGCCTTCGATCCGCGGTCATGCCGGAGCCGGGCAATCTTTTGCCGCCATCGCCCTGGCGGACACCGGCACGGGTATTGGCCCAGACGTTCTCGAGCATATCTTCGAGCCTTTTTTCACGACCAAGGAAGTGGGCAAGGGCACGGGGCTGGGGTTGTCTCAGGTGTTCGGTTTTGCCAAGCAGTCCGGCGGTAACGTCGATGTTTCGACTGTGGTTGGAGAGGGAACGGTGTTTACTTTGTACCTTCCGGAAGTGGCGCCCGAAAAGAACCATGAGCCCCCCAAGGAGGAAATCACGCCTCTGGTGCTGGAGAAGGGCAGGCGTCGGGTATTGATCGTGGAGGACAACCTGGAGGTGGGGCGTTTTGCCAACCAGATCCTCCAGGACCTGGGCTACGAAACGGCCTGGGCGACCAACGCCGAGGAGGCGTTGGAAATGGTTGGCCCGGATGCGATGGCATTCGACGCGGTGTTCTCTGACGTGGTCATGCCGGGGATCAGTGGTGTCGCCTTGGCGAAAGAATTGCGCCAGCGCCGCAAGGACCTGCCGGTGGTCCTGACATCCGGTTACAGCGAGGAGCTGGCCCACAGCGGGCATGATGGTTTTGAGTTCTTGTCCAAACCCTATTCGGCTGATCAGGTTTCCCGGGTTTTAAGCCGGACGATGTTGGGCACTGACTGAGTGTTTCGGTTTTGAAACAACATGGATCCATTCGTCGGTAAGGTACCTTCTGAACGGTAAGTCTGTAGATGACCGGCTAGTCTGAAATCGAAGGTCAATATTTTTCAGGCAATGGGTTTGTTGCCGGTAGGGGCCTCGACGAGAGGGGAAAGGCGATGGGAGCACCGTACAGCGAGGAGACCGCAGCCGCGTATCCGATCAATGAAGGGTTGCAGTGTGGCCAATCGGCCTACCATGCAGACTTTGGCGACGAGCCGATCAAGTCCATTCGGACGAAGGTGGCCAAAGTGCAGCGAGGGGAAAAGGCCAAGTTTTTGCCCAGAGTCCCGACCAGGAAATAACCGCAAGCGCAGCCCCGTCACCGAACGGGGCTTTTTTTTTCAGGCAGATTTCGCCAGGAAAATAGAAAGTCTCGTAAATATTTTTCATCTTTTTTCAACCGCCAGTTTCTTTCACGTTTCTTTCACAAGCGTGCACGTAGTCTTAGCTCATCCGTTAGAAAGCAGTACCTGCCCGTTTCCCCAGCGGGCTTTTTTTTGCCTGTCATAAAACTACCTCTCCGTTTGTTGTCCAACGGGTATGGCTGATCGCTATCTAGCGTAAACTGACGCTCGCGAGCACCGGCCATCTTTCCCCGATGCGGCATTCTTGAGGTTTTTATCATGCGTTTGACTTTGTCCACCTTGGTACTTGGGCTGTTGGTTGCCCAGGGTGCGATGGCTGCCGGTGATGGTACCGCTGCAGTCGGCGGGGGTTTGGGCGGTGTGTTGGGTAATGTGGTCGGCCAGCAGATGGGCGGCAGCACAGGCGCTGCGATTGGTGCGGGTGTTGGTGGTGCAGCCGGCAGTGCGGTAGGCGCGCGCAAGGGCAGCCGTACGGAAGCGGCCATTGGCGGTGGCTTGGGATCAGCCGGTGGTTCGATTGTTGGTAACCGCCTGGGCGGCTCCACCGGTTCCACCATCGGTGCCGGCATTGGCGGTGCGGCTGGCGGCGCGTTGGGCAGCAACCTGTCCAATGACAACGACGGTCACTCCGGCGGCAAGAAGCACAAGCATAAGAGAAAGCACCGTTAAGCAGATGCTTGATAAAGAGACCCGGCCTTGTGCCGGGTTTTTTCTTGAGCATCTATCTGGAACGATTGGCCTCTCCCCGCCTCGAATTCATACATCCATCAGCAATCGCGAGGTGTGCCATGACGCCGGAAACTGAAGGCAAGGAAGAAAAAGGCCCCACGGGCGTTCCCTTCGTCAATGATCCAGGCCCCAATGACCCCGGCAATGAAGATCCTGGTTCGTTGATGGATGACGCCCAGGTTCCGTTGATCGAGGATGAAGACGCTGAGCTTGAGGACGAATCCTACGATTGAACTCGCTCAAGCCGACCGTCGCATTCTCGCAACTGCACGACAGGTGATTTCACCTGCCAGGAGGTTATATGTCTGCCGATTCGCCTGTCCCCAGCGACGATGAAACCCCGGAATACCCGCTGCCGTCGCCAACCAACCCCCTGAGCCGTGACCAGCGTCCACCTGACGATGATGAGGCCGGTGTAGAGCAGGTGCCGAGCGAGGATGAGGATGAGAATATCGAAGTGAGTCCGGATGACCCGGACATTGCCGGTGACGATGCTTCTGGCGAGCCGAGCTGAGAGCCTGTTGCGTCTCATCCAGATTTTCCATTGCCTGTCCCAAGCTCTGCTCGTTATCCTGCTGAATCCTTTAAGGCGAACACGCACCCCTGGCCGCACCTGAGCCATCCCTGGAATGTTGTGTTGATAACGGATCAGATGCGATGAATGCACCGCAAAAAGAGTTTGGCCCGATCAAGGCTGTGATTTTCGACATGGATGGGCTGTTGCTGGACACCGAGGGCATTTATACCGAGGTCACGTCCATCATCGCCGAGCGCTACGGGCGCACGTTCGACTGGAGCGTCAAGCAGAACATCATCGGGCGCGGTGCCGGGGATCTGGCCAATTATGTCGTCCAGGCCCTGGAATTGCCGATCACCCCGGAGGAGTTCCTGGTCATCCGCGAACCCTTGATGCGCGAGCGTTTTCCCCATGCCTTGGGGATGCCCGGCGCTGAGGAACTGGTGCGGCATTTGAAGGCCCACAACATCCCGATTGCGGTGGGTACCAGTTCGTCGAGCCAGTCGTTCGCGCTCAAAACCACCTTGCACAGGGACTGGTTCGCGCTGTTCGATTTCATCGTGACAGCAGACGACCCCGAAGTCGGCGCGGCGAAACCGGCGCCGGATATCTTTCTCACCGCCGCCCGTCGCCTGGGCGTCGCACCGCGTGACTGCCTGGTGTTCGAGGATTCACCGTTCGGCGTGACGGCGGCCAAGGCTGCCGGCATGACCGCCATCGCCATCCCGGATTCGGCCATGGCTGACGAAAAATATGCCCATGCTGATGGGATCATTCGCTCCTTGAAGTTGTTCCAGCCAAGCCTGTGCGGTTTGCCGGAACTGGAATGGGCCTGACGACACAACGCGACACAGCAGAACGCCGGTCATGGTTGAAGCCATGACCGGCGTTTTTTCATGCCAGGATCAGGCGCCGAAACCACCGTCGATGGTCAGGCTGGCACCGGTGATATAGCCGGCTTCCGGACCTGCCAGGTAAGCGACGAAGCTGGCGATTTCATCGACGTTGCCGTAGCGCCCGATGGCCATCAGCGACATCAGGCTGGAGGCGAACTCGCTGTCGGCCGGGTTCATGTCGGTGTCTACCGGGCCGGGTTGTACATTGTTGACGGTAATACCACGCGGGCCGAGGTCGCGGGCGAGGCCTTTGGTCAGGCCCACCAGTGCGGCTTTGCTCATGGCGTATGGCGCGCCACCCGCGAAGGGCATGCGGTCGGCGTTGGTGCTGCCGATGTTGATGACCCGACCCCCTTCGCCCATGTGTCGTGCGGCGGCCTGGGTGGCGATGAACACGCTGCGTACGTTGATGGCCAGGGTCTGGTCGAAATCTTCGAGTTTGAATTCGTCCAACGGAGCCATGGCCAGCACGCCGGCGTTGTTGACCAGGATGTCCAGCCGGCCAAAGGCCTCGACCGTGGCATCGACGGCGTGGCGGATGGCGTCGGCGTCGGCGCTGTCAGCCTTGATCGCCAAGGCCTTGCCGCCGGTTGCGGTGATGCTGTTTTGCAGTTCTTCAGACTTGGCGGCAGAGCTGACATAGGTGAATGCCACGGCGGCGCCTTCGGCGGCCAGGCGTTTGACGATCGCGGCGCCAATGCCGCGGGAACCGCCTTGGATCAGGGCGACTTTACCGCTCAGGGATTGAGTATTCATGAGGTGCTCCAAACGTGCCGAGGCGAGATGCCGCGGTTGATGGGAGCGAGTATCAGGAATCGGGTATCGGCTGTGTAGACGCCTATTGATACAGTCTGTGTAAACCAAAAGTTTAGAGTGGGCCCTATGGAAACCTTCAGCAGTATCGAATGCTTTGTGCGCAGCGCTGAAGTTGGCAGCTTTGCCGAAGCGGCGCGGCGCTTGAGTGTGACGCCTGCTGCGGTGGGTAAAAGCGTGGCCAAGCTCGAAGCGCGGCTGGGTGTACGCCTGTTCCAACGGAGCACCCGTAGCTTGACGCTGACCGAAGCTGGCCAGTTGTTCTTGAGGGAAGTGGGCACCAGTTTCAATACCATCCAGAACGCCGTCGCCAACCTGGCCAGCGCCGGTGGGCAGCCTGCGGGCACCTTGAAAGTGAGCATGGGCACGGCGTTCGGTCGATTGTATGTCGTGCCGTTGCTGGGGAATTTTTTGCAGCGCTACCCGGCGATCAATCCGGACTGGCATTTCGACAATCGCCAGGTCGACCTGATCGGCCAAGGCTTCGATGCGGCCATCGGCGGCGGTTTCGAGCTGCCCCAAGGCGTGGTGGCGCGCAAATTGACGGTGGCCCATCGGGTGCTGGTTGCATCACCGGACTATCTGCAAACGCATGCCACGGTGACAGAGCCGGAAGATCTGTCACAGCATCAAGGTATTCTGATTCGTTCGCCACAAACCGGACGCGTGCGTTCCTGGCAACTGACCAGTCGCAGTCGGGAACACCGTCCGCTGACGCTCAAGACACGCATGACCATGAGCGATTCGGAAGCCGACTGCGCGGCCGCCACCCAAGGGTTGGGCATCGGGCTGGTGAGCATGCCGATAGCCGTTCCCTTTCTGGAATCCGGGGCCCTGCGGCGGGTGCTGCCGGACTGGTATGTCGACGATGGCAACATCTCCATCTATTACGCCGAGCACAAACTATTGCCGGGCAAGACCCGGGCGTTTGTGGACTTCATAATTGAGCAGTTTGCTGCGCAGGGGTTGGGGGAGCGGTTTAGCGCGGTATGAGATTGGCTCCAGACCGAGGCGCGGCCTTCGCGAGCAAGCCCGCTCCCACAATGGATCTGTGTCGTACACAAATCTCATGATCAGCACAATTCAATGTGGGAGCGGGCTTGCTCGCGAAGGGGGCGATGCGGTCTAAAGCCGTGAACTCACCGCCCAAACCGCCCCGGCCAGCCAATGATGGTCTTGGGCCGAGGTGTCGCATAGGTGCGCACTTTCGAAGTCGACAACCCCAGCCGCACCAGGGATTCGGCGATGGTCACCGCCGCGGTCACGCCATCGACCACTGGCACGCCGGTGCGCTGGCGGATTTGCTCATCGAGCCCGGCCATGCCGCCGCAGCCCAGGCAGATCACCTCGGCCTTATCCTGGCTGACGGCCAGTTCGGCCTGCCGGACGATGGCTTCAACCGCCCGTTGTGGGTCTTGTTCGAGCTCCAGCACCGCCAGGCCGCTGGCCCGCACCGAGGCGCAGCGGTCGAACAGGCCGGAGAGCTTGAGGCGGTCTTCGATCAGCGGCACGGTGCGGTCCAGGGTGGTAACCACCGAATAGGCATGACCGAGGAACATCGCGGTGCTGGCGCCAGCGTCGGTGATGTCCACCACCGGCACGTTCAGCAGTTCCTGCAAGCCCTCACGACCATGTTCGCCGTAACCGGCCTGGATCACCGCGTCGAATGGCTGGTCGTAGGACATCACTCGGTCCATCACCGCAATGGCGGCCAGATAGCTTTCAAAATTGCCTTCGATGGAGTCGGCACCGAAATGCGGCGTGAGTCCGACGATCTCGGTGCCGGGCGCGGCCACGGCCTGGGCCTGCCGGGCGATGGCTTGGGTGATGGATTCGGTGGTGTTGACGTTGACCACGAGAATTCGCATGAGCTGTCCTCCTTTACATAGAAAATAAGCGGCCCGAACCTGGCGGGCCGTTGCGAGCCAATTCAATTAATGACTGACGTTATCCACCGCAATGGATTCGCCGCTGACATCTTCGTAATACGCTTGGCGCTTGGCGATGATCAGGTACAGCAACCCTGCAATCGAAGCGCCAATCAGCCAGGAGAACGGTGAAACGCTGTCGAAACCGGGCACCAGCGCCAGGATAATCGCGATCAGGGCCGCCGGGATAAACGCCACCACCGCGCGGAGGTTGACCCCATTGCTGTAGAAATACGCACCGTTCGGGTCCTCGCTGTACAGTTGCGGCACGTTGATGCGGCCTTTTCGCACCAGCCAGTAGTCGACCATGATCACGCCGTACAGTGGCCCGAGCAGGGCGCCGAGGCCGGACAGGAAATACACGATCACCAGCGGGCTGTTGTAGAGATTCCACGGCAGGATCAGCACGGCAATGGCGGCGCTGATCAACCCGGCGCGGCGGAAGGTCAGGTACTTGGGCGCCAGGTTGCTGAGCACGAAGGCCGGGGCGACGAAGTTGGCCATGATGTTCACGGCCACGGTGACGATCAGGAATGCCAGGCAACCGAGCACCAGGAAGAAGGTGTTGGGGATCGAGGCGATGACCTGCGTCGGGCTTTCGATGATTTGCCCGTTGATCTGGAACTGCGCACCGCAGAGCAGGATGGTAATTCCGGCAAACACCAGGATGTTCACCGGCAGGCCCCAGAAATTGCCGACGACGATGGTCCGGCGGCACGGCGAGGAGCGGGCGAAGTCGCAGAAATTGAGAATCAAGGTGCCGTAGATCGACAGCCACAGCGCGCCGCCGGCAAAGATGTTGCGCCACATTTCGCCACCGCTCAGGGGCTCGCGGATCGACCAGGCAATGGTGGCGTTGGCTTGGGTGTACATCCAACCGGCCAGGGCCGCGACGGTCACCAGGATCACCGGCCCGGCAAACCCTTCGTAACGGCGTACCATTTCCATACCGTAGGCCAGGATCACCAGTTGCACGAACCAGATCGCCACGAAACACACCCAGCCCAGGCTCGACAAGCCGAGGATCGAATCGTGGTCGTAGTCGGCGAAACCGGGGTGGATCGCGGTGAGTAATACCCGCAAGACCACGGACGCCAGGTACGTCTGAATACCGAACCAGGCAATGGCGATGACGGCCCTGATCAAGGCAGGAATTTGCGCCCCGTGTATACCGAAACTGATCCGGCTGATCACCGGAAACGGCACCCCGGTTTTTTGTCCCATATAGCCGGACAGGTTCATGAAGCCATACACCAACGCCGCCCCGATCCCCAGGGACAGCAGGATCTGCCAGCCACCCAGGCCCAGCGCATACAGGCCGATGGCGAAGGAATAGTTGGCAATGTTGTGTACGTCGTTGGTCCATAGGGCAAAGATGCTGTAGCGGCCCCAGCGGCGACCTTCGACTTTGGTCGGCGCCAGGTCCTTGTTATGCAGCCGCGGGCTCAAGGCCAGGGGGGCCGGGGTTTCATCATCAAGGGCAGTGGTGGAGGAGGGCAGATCCAGCGCGATGTTATTGGAGAGACTTGTACGCATTCCGGCAGGCTCCTGATTCTCGGCCGCGATGACTGTGCATGAGCGCGAGGCTCGACAAATCTTCGTCGCGGCGGGTGAGCATCATTGGTTACGGGGCATCTGCAGCCTGTACGGGATAGGGCGCTTCAGGCTTGCGGATCTAAAGTGTGTGTATGTTTTATATAAGTTGTATACAAAACATGTGTCGACTCAAGCCAGATCTATGCCACTTACGGATCTATTCGAAGAAGCGCTAATTTCGTTTTATTATGATCTTTGGATAACTAACTGAAATACCGTGATTTAAAACTGACCATTTAAACAGGTATTTATTTTTTGGCGAACGCCAGTGGAGTTGGAAGGGCAGGCGAGACGGGAAGGTGTGTGTAACCTTTGGGGGCAGTAACGGAATAAGTGCACACAAAAATGCCACTTGTAGTGACATTTTTGTGTACAGGGTGCGGCGGACGCTTAGACGGTCTTGGATTTGGCGATGATGTTCCCGGCGTGCAGCCCGCATTCTTTCTGCGTGGCTTCTTCCCACCACCAACGGCCTTCGCGTTCGTGCTGGTTCGGCAGTACCGGGCGGGTGCAGGGCTCGCAGCCGATGCTGATAAAGCCGCGCTCGTGCAGGCTGTTGTAGGGCAGCTCCAGCATGCGGATGTAGCCCCAGACTTCTTCGCTGGTCATTTGCGACAGCGGGTTGAATTTATACAGGGTGCGCTCCGGGGTGGAAAACGCCGTGTCGATTTCCAGCACGGCCACCTGGCTGCGGGTGCCGGGGCTCTGGTCGCGACGTTGGCCGGTGGCCCAGGCGCGGACATCGCCCAGTTTGCGCCGCAGCGGCTCGATCTTGCGGATACCGCAGCACTCGCCGTGACCATCCTTGTAGAAGCTGAACAGGCCTTTTTCCTTCACGAAGGGTTCAAGTTTCGTGTAGTCCGGCGACACCAGTTCGATCTCGATCTTGTAGTGCTCACGCACCTGATCAATGAAACGATAGGTTTCCGGGTGCAGACGGCCGGTGTCGAGGCTGAACACCTTGACGTTCTTGTTCAGCTTCCAGGCCATGTCCACCAGCACCACGTCTTCGGCGCCGCTGAAAGATATCCACAGGTCATCGCCGAATTCGGCGAAGGCCAGTTTGAGGATGTCCTGCGGGGACTTGTTGGCATAGGTCGTGGCGAGTTCCACGACATCAAACGATGGGCTCATCAGGGCGGTTTCCTACAGGTCGGTGGCGCTGGGCGCTCTATATGGGGCTGATGGTAACAAAAGCTGTCGAAGCTGGCGCGCTCCTGTGCGTTGCGTAGCCTTCGGTGAATGGCTAGAGTCGGCAGGCCTTTTGTTCGCTCAACCGATAAACATCAAAAATATGGGAGTGTCTTGTGGAAATTGCCTGTCTCGACCTGGAAGGTGTGCTGGTCCCGGAGATCTGGATCGCCTTCGCTGAAAAAACCGGTATTGAGTCCCTCAGGGCGACCACTCGGGACATTCCCGACTACGACGTGTTGATGAAGCAACGGTTGCGCATCCTCGACGAGCACGGCCTCAAACTCTCCGACATCCAGGAAGTCATTGCCACGCTCAAGCCGCTGGACGGCGCCATCGAGTTCGTCGACTGGCTGCGTGAGCGCTTCCAAGTGGTGATTCTTTCCGACACCTTCTACGAGTTTTCCCAACCCTTGATGCGTCAGTTGGGTTTCCCGACCTTGCTCTGCCATCGTCTGATTACCGATGACAGCGGGCGGGTGACCGGCTACCAACTGCGTCAAAAAGATCCCAAGCGGCAGTCGGTCTTGGCCTTCAAGAGCCTGTACTACCGGGTGATTGCGGCGGGGGATTCCTACAATGACACCACGATGCTGGGCGAAGCCGATGCCGGGATTCTGTTCCATGCGCCGGAGAATGTGATCCGCGAGTTCCCGCAATTCCCGGCGGTGCACAGTTTTGCCGAGTTGAAGCAGGAATTCCTCAAGGCTTCGAACCGCAACCTCAGCCTGTAAATACAATCCCCCTGTGGGAGCGGGCTTGCTCGCGAAATCGGTGTGTCAGACAGCATTGATGTCAACTGATACACCGCTTTCGCGAGCAAGCCTGCTCCCACAAGGGGTCATGTGTTGTTTGTGATGTGGTTACAGGTTCTGCAAAGTATCGAGCAACACCCGAACCTTGGTAATCGACTCCTGATACTCCGCCTGCCAATCCGAATCCGCGACAATCCCGCCGCCGCCCCAGCAACACACCTGGCCATCCTTGACCAGCAGGCTGCGGATGGCGATGGAGCTGTCCATTTCCCCGCGCACGTCCAGATATAGCAACGAGCCGCAATACAACCCGCGGCGGGTCGGTTCGAGCTCGTCGATGATCTGCATGGCGCGGATTTTCGGGGCGCCGGTGATCGAACCGCCGGGGAAGCTGCCGGCGATCAGGTCCAGGGCATCCTTCTCATCGGCCAGCTCGCCGGTCACGCTGCTGACCAGGTGATGCACGTTCGGGTAGCTTTCCAGGCTGAACAACTCCGGCACCCGCACTGAGCCGATGCGGCAGGTGCGCCCCAGGTCATTGCGCAGCAGGTCGACGATCATCAGGTTTTCCGCCCGGTCCTTGGGGCTGGCCAGCAGCTCGGCGGCGTGGGCCGCGTCTTCGCCAGGCGTCGTGCCACGGGGGCGGGTGCCCTTGATCGGCCGGGTTTCGACATGGCCTTCGCAGACCTTGACGAAGCGTTCGGGCGACAGACTCAGCACCGCGCCGCCCTCCGGCAGACTCTGGAAACCGGAAAACGGTGTCGGGCAAGCTGCGCGCAGCGCCTGGTAGGCGACCCAGGCGTCGCCTTCGCAGGGCGCGCGAAAACGCTGGGCAAAGTTGACCTGGTAGCAGTCGCCGGCCTGGATATACGCCTGGATACGTTCGAACGCCTGTCGATAGGCCTCGGCGCTGAGGTCGGGTGCCATAGGCCCTTGGAGGCTGAAGACGCCAACGGGGGCTGCAGTCGGCTGGCTGAACAGCGCGATCAGGCGCTGGCGTTCGCCCTCGCCACAATGGGGATGGAACACCAGTTGGCTGGTGCCGGCCTGATGATCGGTGACCAGCGCCCAGTCGTATACGCCGAAACGCGCCTCGGGCAGTTGCAGGTCGTCTTTGGCGTGGGACGGCAGCGCTTCAAGGTGTCGGCCGAAGTCGTAGCTCAAGTAGCCGATCAGGCCGCCAGCGAAGGGCAATTGCACTGTGGGCGGTAGTACGGCGTGCCCCAGCTGTGTCAGCTGAATGCGCAAGCGTTGCAGGAAATCGGCCCCGCTCTCGTCCGACGACACTGCCAGTTGCTCCAGCGGCCACGCGCTGAGCAGATCATAACGCCCGCGCTCGGCACTTGGCCGGCCGCTGTCGAGCATGACACTGCCGGGAGCGTGACGGATCGCCGCGAAATACTCGGCGGGGTTGGCGCGGTAGGGCAGCGGGTGTACGGAGCAGGTTGGCATGGGCAGGGCGGATCAGCCGTTCAGGCGGGGTGGCGATTGTAATCCCTCTGTAGGATTTGCTCCTAGAGGGATGTCGGAGATGAGTAAGTATGGGGCCATCAAAAATATTGGAGTGTGAACACCTTGTGGCGCGGGGATAAATCCCCTCGCCACAAGGTGTTCAGCCTTCAGCCTTCAACCGGCGGAATATGCCCAAACAACGTCTGGGCGAACGCCACGCGTTCTTCCACGGTTTCAACGACGCCCCGGGCCTTGAGTTCTTCCAGGTGGGCTTCCACGGCATGGGTGCGTAGGGTCAGGCCGCAATCGTTAGCGATCTGGATGTTCAGCCCCGGCCGAGCGTTCAGCTCCAGGATCAACGGGCCTTTCTCCTGATCCAGCACCATGTCGACGCCGATGTAGCCCAGCCCGCACAGCTCGTAGCAACCGGCGGCCAGTTTCATGAAACCGTCCCAATAGGGCAACTGCACGCCATCCACCGCGTTGGTGGTGTCGGGGTGTTTGGTGATGATGTTGTTCAGCCAGGTGCCGCGCAGGGTCAGGCCGGTGGCGAGGTCGACGCCCACGCCGATGGCGCCTTGGTGCAGGTTGGCCTTGCCGCCGGACTGGCGGGTCGGCAAGCGCAGCATGGCCATCACCGGATAACCCATCAGCACGATGATGCGAATGTCCGGCACGCCTTCATAGCTGATGCTCTTGAAGATCTGGTCCGGCGTCACGCGGTACTCGATCAGCGCCCGGTCGCGGTGCCCACCCAGGGAATACAGGCCGGTGAGGATGCTGGAGATATGGTGCTCGATCTCCTCATGGCTGATGATCTTGCCGGACACCGTGCGATAGCGGCCCTCGAAGCGGTCGGCAATCACAATGATGCCGTCGCCGCCAGCGCCCTGGGCCGGCTTGATCACGAAATCGGTACGCCCGCCGATGATCGCGTCGAGTTTGTCGATTTCCTTCTCGGTGGAGATCACCCCGTACAGTTCCGGCACGTGAATGCCGGCGGCGATGGCCCGTTCCTTGGTGATGATCTTGTCATCGACGATGGGGTACAGGCTGCGCTTGTTGTACTTGAGCACGTAGTCGGCATTGCGCCGGTTGATGCCCATGATGCCCCGGGCTTCCAGGGCCTTCCAGGTCTTCCAGAGGCCGAACATTACGAGTCAGCCTTGAGGAAGGCCTTGAACCGTACCAGCTCGGTCAGGCGGTAGCCGCGATAGCGACCCATGGCCAGCATGAAACCGACCAGGATCAGCAGGACCGCCGGGAATGTGAACACGAAGTACACCAGCTCCGGCACGCTCATGATCAGGTGCGCCAGGGACGCGGCGAACAAGGTGCCGATGGCGACTTTCATCGCATGGCCGGCGCCGCGTTCTTCCCAGGTGATGGACAGGCGTTCGATGGTCATGGTCAGGATCACCATCGGGAACAGCGCCACCGACAGACCGCGCTCCAGGCCCAGCTTGTGGCTGAACAGGCTGATGGCGGCGATCAGCACCACCACGAACGTCAGTACCACCGAGAGCCTTGGCAACATCTGCAATTTAAGGTGTTCCAGGTACGAACGCAGCGACAGGCCCAGCGCGGTGATCACCGTGAACAGGATGATCCCGAAGCCCAGTTGGGTTTCGCGGAAGGCCAGGGCGATCAGTACCGGGGTAAAGGTCCCCAGGGTCTGCAGGCCGATCAGGTTGCGCAGCACCAGAATCACCAGCACGCCGATCGGGATCATCACCATGATCATGAACGTCTGTTGGGTTTGCAGCGGCAGGCCGTAGAGCGAGTATTCGAGGAAATTGGCGTCAGTGTTCTCGTCGGTCAGCTTGGCCAGGCGAATGGCGTTCATTTCGCTGTTGTTCATGCTGAAGGTGACGGTGGCTTTCTTGCCGCCATCGACGGTGATCAGGTTTTCATCGCCAGTCCACCACAACAAGCGGTCGGTGGGCAGGCCCTGTTCGCCGGTGTCCGGGTTGAAATACAGCCAGTCGGTGCCGTTGAAACTGCGCAGCCACAGTTCAGGTGTCTGCGGTTGGTCGGCCACCAGGCGGATGGTGTGGACCTTTTCCGCCGGTACGTGGGCGATGGACAGCACCAGTTCGACGATTTTTGCTTTGTGCGCCGAGGACGGATCGCCGGCCAACAGCAGCTTGACGTTGTCGTCGTTGAGGTTGTTGACGCGTTTGATGGCTTCGCTGATGAAGGTTTCGACGTCGGCCGAATGCTGGCGGATCGGCGCGAGCAAGGCTTCGGCGGCGAGCTTCTCCGGGCCTTCGACGGCGATGCTGTCGCGGAAGGTCGGGCCCTTGACCTTGGTTTTTTCAGCGCTGTAGCGCTTGGTCAGCACCAGGCGGTAATACAGTGTCTGGTTGCCCTTGGCCCGGCGCGCCGACCACGTCACCTTGCGGTTACCGTCGACCCGGTTCACCGCCACACCGTAGTTGTTGGAAATGAAGCTCTCGTTGAGGCTGACGTAGTCGCGGCTCAGGGGCGGCACGAACATCTGGATCTTCACCGGATCCTTGGCATTGGGCACGAACTCGACCTTGGCGTCGATGTTCCACAAGTCGTCGGTGGCGTCTTCGGTCACCGGAATGCCGAGCACGAAAATCTGATAGGCCGTCACCGACAGGCCCAGCACCACCAGGATGGCGATCAGCATTTTCAGATGGAGGGTAAGGGAGCGCATTGGAATTACTCTGCGGTTTGAGCGGCATTGGCGCAGGCGGGTTTGCCGGCAGCGTATTTAAGACTGGGGTCGACCAGTGCGTCGAAGCGCTTGAGTGCTTCGGAACCGATCAGCAACGGGTATTGGAAGGCGCTACGGTCGGTCAGGTTCACTTCGATGCTGCGCAGGGCCGAGCCCATGCAGATGTCCAGTTCGATGACCGGCCGGGCCGTGTATTTCTTGCCTTCTTCCGGGTCGTAGTCACCGGCGCGGCGTTTGATCTTGCTGACCCGGGCCAGCGGACGTTCGATGGGGTGTGAATGGGCCGCGTCGATGGCCAGGTAAAAGCGTACCCAGGATTCGCCGTTGCGTTTGAAGCGCTTGATGTCGCGGGCGCTGAGCGAAGCGGTCTTGGCGCCGGTGTCGAGCTTGGCGGCGACCTCCAGGTCGATGCCCTGCAGGGCTGCGTATTCATTGAGGCCGTACACGGTTTTTTCACCCGCCACGGCAAGCCCCGGCAGGCACATGAAATAAAGAACAGCAGATAAGGGCTTGAGTGTCATAGATCCTGGTGCGCAGCGTTCCGTTTATCGGTTCAGGCCCTGGCATTACTGCACAAGCTCCTTCGGTAGCCTTCTCTATATAGAAGAGAGCGACAAATAGCGGCGGCATTCTAGCACGGTGGTTTTCTGACGCCACCGCTGGCCGGAGGCTACGACGCATTCAAATGACCAGTTATGGCGGGCGAGCTTATTAGACGATTGTCGACAATATCGATTTTTGTTTTGACGTTATCGCCACTATTGGTTAGTTTTTGCCATATTGATTTTCAAGGTGTCGACAATATGCTCGATCAGGTCGAATCCCCGGTGATGGCGCAGGACGACTCGGAAACCCTTTCCGAGAACGTCTTCCGGCGTATCCAGGCCGCCATCGTCAAGGGTGAAATCGCCCCCGGCAGCAAGATCTCCGAGCCCGAGTTGGCGCGCACCTACGGCATCAGTCGCGGGCCGCTGCGCGAGGCGATCCATCGCCTGGAAGGCCAGCGCCTGCTGGTGCGCGTGCCCCATGTCGGCGCCCGGGTGGTATCCCTGAGCCACGCCGAGTTGCTGGAGCTCTACGAAATCCGTGAGTCCCTCGAAGGCATGGCCTGCCGTTTGGCGGCTGAACGCATGACCCTGGAGGAAATCGACGAACTGCGTCGCGTCCTGGAAACCCACGAGCGCGATGCGGCGTTCCAGGCCGGCGTCGGCTATTACCAGCAGGAAGGCGATTTCGACTTTCACTACCGGATCATCCAGGGCAGCGGCAACCGCACCCTGACGCAAATGCTGTGCGGCGAGCTGTATCAACTGGTGCGCATGTACCGCATCCAGTTCTCCACCACGCCCAACCGTCCGCGCCAGGCCTTTGCCGAGCACCACCGGATTCTAGACGCCATCGCCGACCGTGACGGCGAGTTGGCTGAATTATTGATGCGCCGGCACATCGGCGCCTCCAAACGCAACATTGCGCGTCATTTCCAGGACAGCGCCGCCACTGAACGAGGTGAGTCATGAGTTCCAGCAACAGCACGCCAGGCCAGCGTTTCCGCGATGCGGTCGCCAACGAGCATCCGCTGCAAGTGGTGGGCACGATCAACGCCAACCACGCGCTGCTGGCCAAGCGCGCCGGTTTCAAGGCGATCTACCTGTCGGGCGGTGGCGTGGCGGCCGGTTCCCTGGGCGTGCCGGACCTGGGCATCACCGGCCTGGATGACGTGCTGACCGATGTGCGCCGTATCACCGACGTCTGTGACCTGCCGCTGCTGGTGGATGTGGACACCGGTTTCGGTTCCTCGGCGTTCAACGTGGCTCGCACGGTCAAGTCGATGATCAAGTTCGGCGCGGCGGCCATTCATATCGAAGACCAGGTCGGCGCCAAGCGCTGCGGCCATCGTCCGAACAAAGAGATCGTCTCCCAGCAGGAGATGGTTGACCGCATCAAAGCGGCCGTCGATGCCCGCACCGACGACAGTTTTGTGATCATGGCCCGCACCGACGCCCTGGCCGTGGAGGGCTTGGAGTCGGCCCTGGACCGCGCCGCCGCCTGCATCGAGGCCGGTGCCGACATGATTTTCCCGGAAGCCATCACCGAGCTTGAAATGTACAAGCTGTTCGCCAGCCGCGTGAAAGCGCCGATCCTGGCCAACATCACCGAATTCGGCGCAACGCCGCTGTACACCACCGAACAGTTGGCCGGCGCCGATGTGTCCCTGGTGCTGTACCCGCTGTCGGCCTTCCGCGCCATGAACAAGGCCGCCGAGAACGTCTACACCGCCATCCGCCGCGACGGCACGCAACAGAACGTTATCGACACCATGCAGACGCGCATGGAGCTTTACGATCGCATCGACTACCACACCTTCGAGCAGAAGCTCGATGCGTTGTTCGCGTCGAAGAAGTAAGGCGCGACTCCCTACAACTTGCCGATTCCCTACAAATTCAAAAAATGGAGGCAGCAAATGGCCGAAGCAAAAGTACTCAGTGGCGCCGGGCTCCGTGGCCAGGTGGCCGGGCAAACCGCGTTGTCCACCGTGGGCCAGTCGGGCGCGGGCCTGACCTATCGTGGCTACGACGTTCGTGACCTGGCGGCGGACGCGCAGTTTGAAGAAGTCGCCTACCTGCTGCTGTACGGCGAGCTGCCGACCCAGGCCCAGTTGGATGCCTATACGCGCAAACTGAGCCAACTGCGGGACTTGCCCCAAGCCTTGAAAGAAGTGCTGGAGCGCATTCCCGCCGACGCCCATCCGATGGATGTGATGCGCACGGGCTGCTCGTTTTTGGGCAACCTGGAGCCCGAGAAAGACTTTTCCGAACAGCACGACAAGACCGACCGCCTGCTGGCCGCCTTCCCGGCGATCATGTGCTACTGGTATCGCTTCAGCCACGAAGGCCAGCGCATCGAATGCGTGACCGACGAAACCTCCATCGGCGGCCATTTCCTGCATCTGCTGCATGGCAAGAAGCCGAGCGAGTTGCACGTCAAGGTGATGAACGTCTCGCTGATTCTCTATGCCGAGCACGAATTCAACGCCTCGACTTTCACCGCGCGGGTCTGTGCCTCGACCTTGTCGGACCTGTTTTCCTGCATCACCGCCGCCATCGGCTCGCTGCGCGGCCCGTTGCATGGCGGCGCCAACGAAGCGGCAATGGAAATGATCGAGCGTTTCAGCTCGCCGCAGGAAGCCATCGAAGGCACCCTCGGCATGCTCGCGCGCAAAGACAAGATCATGGGCTTCGGCCATGCGATCTATAAGGACAACGACCCGCGCAACGAGGTGATCAAGGGCTGGTCGAAGAAACTCGCCGACGAAGTGGGCGACACGGTGCTGTTCCCGGTCTCCGAGGCCATCGACAAGACCATGTGGGAGCAGAAAAAACTGTTCCCCAACGCCGATTTCTACCACGCCTCGGCGTACCACTTCATGGGCATCCCGACCAAGTTGTTCACGCCGATCTTCGTTTGCTCGCGCCTGACCGGCTGGGCCGCCCACGTGTACGAACAACGCGCCAACAACCGCATCATCCGACCGAGCGCCGAATACACCGGCGTCGAACAGCGCAAGTTCGTGCCAATCGAACAACGCTGAGCTGGAGGGCGCTGACGCTGCAACTGAAGGAATCTAAAACCCCTTGTGGGAGCGGGCTTGCTCGCGAATGCGAACTGACATCCAACATTGATGCCGACTGATACACCGCCTTCGCGAGCAAGCCCGCTCCCACAGTGGACCGAGTTCACTTCAGTAGCTGCGCCAGCCCCTTCTGAAACCACCGTGACCCGAGTCCTGACGATGAACACAGAATTTCGCAAACCGCTGCCCGGCACTTCGCTGGATTATTTCGACGTTCGCGGGGCCGTGGAGGCCATTCGGCCCGGCGCCTACGACGGTCTGCCGTACACCTCCCGGGTGCTGGCGGAAAACCTCGTGCGACGTTGCGACCCGGCCACACTGGGCGAGTCGCTGCTGCAACTGATCGAACGCAAGCGCGATCTGGATTTCCCGTGGTTCCCGGCCCGGGTGGTCTGCCATGACATCCTCGGCCAGACCGCCCTGGTGGACCTGGCCGGCCTGCGCGACGCCATCGCCGTGCAAGGCGGTGACCCGGCGCAGGTCAATCCGGTGGTGCCGACCCAATTGATCGTCGACCATTCCCTGGCAGTGGAAAGCGGCGGTTCCGATCCTCAGGCGTTCGCCAAGAACCGCGCCATCGAAGACCGGCGCAACGAAGATCGCTTTCACTTCATCAACTGGACCAAGAAAGCCTTCAAGAACGTTGATGTGATTCCGCCGGGCAACGGGATCATGCACCAAATCAACCTGGAAAAAATGTCCCCGGTGATCCAGCAGCGTGACGGCGTGGCATTCCCCGATACCTGCGTGGGCACCGACAGTCACACGCCCCACGTCGATGCCCTCGGCGTGATCGCCATTGGCGTCGGAGGCCTGGAAGCCGAAAGCGTCATGCTCGGTCGCGCCTCGTGGATGCGTCTGCCGGAAATCATCGGCGTCGAGTTGACCGGCAAACTGCAACCGGGCATCACCGCCACCGACATGGTGCTGGCGCTGACTGAATTCCTGCGCAAGCAAAAAGTCGTTGGCGCCTGGCTGGAGTTCTTCGGCGAAGGCGCCAGTGCCCTGACCTTGGGCGATCGCGCGACCATTTCCAACATGGCTCCGGAATACGGCGCCACGGCGGCGATGTTCTACATCGACCAGCAAACCATCGATTACCTGAAACTCACGGGTCGCGAAGACCAGCAGGTGCAACTGGTCGAGACCTACGCCAAGCAGGCCGGCCTGTGGGCCGACAGCCTCAAAGGCGCGCAATACGAGCGTGGCCTGACCTTCGACCTGTCCTCGGTGGTGCGCAACATGGCAGGCCCGAGCAACCCTCACGCCCGCGTGGCGGTTGCGGATCTGGCCGCCAAAGGTATCTCCGGTCAGTGGGACGATGTGCCTGGGCAGATGCCCGACGGCGCAGTGATCATCGCCGCCATCACCAGTTGCACCAACACCAGCAACCCGCGCAACGTGATCGCTGCCGGCCTGCTGGCGCGCAACGCCAACCGCCTGGGCCTGGCCCGCAAGCCTTGGGTCAAGTCGTCCTTGGCGCCCGGTTCGAAAACCGTGGCGCTGTACCTGGATGAAGCGGGCCTGACGTCCGAGCTCGAGAAGCTGGGCTTCGGTGTGGTGGCGTTCGCCTGCACGACCTGCAATGGCATGTCCGGTGCGCTGGACCCGGTGATCCAACAGGAAATCATCGACCGCGACCTGTACGCCACCGCTGTGTTGTCGGGTAACCGCAACTTCGACGGGCGCATCCACCCGTATGCCAAACAGGCGTTCCTCGCCTCGCCGCCGCTGGTGGTCGCTTATGCCATCGCCGGGACCATCCGCTTCGACATCGAGAAGGATGTGCTGGGCGTGGTGGACGGTCGGGAAATACGCCTCAAGGATATCTGGCCGAGCGACGAAGAAATCGATGCGGTGGTCAAGGCCTCGGTGAAGCCGGAGCAGTTCCGCCAGGTGTACATCCCGATGTTCGCCATCCAGGAAGACACCGGGCCGAAAGTCACGCCGCTGTACGACTGGCGCCCACAAAGCACCTACATCCGTCGTCCGCCGTACTGGGAAGGCGCGCTGGCCGGTGCGCGGCCGCTCAAGGGCATGCGCCCGCTGGCGGTGCTGCCGGACAACATCACCACCGATCACCTGTCGCCGTCCAACGCCATCATGCTCGACAGCGCCGCCGGCGAATACCTGGCGAAAATGGGCCTGCCGGAGGAGGACTTCAACTCCTACGCCACCCACCGCGGCGACCACCTGACCGCGCAACGCGCGACCTTTGCCAACCCGAAACTGTTCAATGAAATGGTCCAGGAAAACGGCAAGGTCAAGCAGGGCTCCCTGGCCCGGGTCGAGCCGGAAGGCAAGGTCATGCGCATGTGGGAAGCCATCGAAACCTACATGCAGCGCAAGCAGCCGCTGATCATCATTGCCGGTGCCGACTATGGCCAGGGGTCGTCCCGAGACTGGGCGGCCAAGGGTGTACGCCTGGCCGGTGTCGAGGCGATTGCCGCCGAGGGTTTCGAGCGCATCCACCGCACCAACCTGGTGGGAATGGGCGTGTTGCCGCTGGAGTTCAAGCCCGGCACCGACCGCAAGACCCTGGGCATCGACGGCAGCGAAATCTATGACGTGATCGGCGAGCGCACCCCGCGGGCGACGCTGACGTTGGTCATCACTCGCAAGAACGGCGAGCGCGTCGAAGTGCCGGTGACCTGCCGCCTCGATACCGCTGAAGAAGTGTCAATCTACGAAGCCGGTGGCGTGCTGCAGCGTTTTGCCCAGGACTTCCTTGAATCGGCGGTTGCCGTCTAAATCACAGCTGCGGACACCTTGCGTGTCCGCTTGAGGAGCATCATGGCTCACGCACCGCAAATCAGAATACCCGCCACTTACATGCGTGGCGGCACCAGCAAAGGCGTGTTCTTCAGCTTGCAGGACCTGCCCGAAGTGGCTCGCGTCCCAGGCCCGGCCCGGGATGCCTTGCTGCTGCGGGTGATCGGCAGCCCCGATCCATATGAGAAGCAGATCGATGGCATGGGCGGCGCGACGTCCAGTACCAGCAAGACTGTAATCCTGTCCAAGAGCACCCGGGCCGACCACGACGTCGATTACCTGTTCGGCCAGGTGTCCATCGATAAGCCATTCGTGGATTGGAGTGGCAATTGCGGCAACCTGTCGGCGGCGGTCGGTTCATTCGCCATCAGCAGTGGTTTGGTGGACGCCGCTCGCATCCCACAAAATGGCGTGGCCGTGGTGCGGATCTGGCAAGCCAACATCAGCAAGACCATCATCGCCCATGTGCCGATCACCGACGGCGCGGTGCAGGAAACCGGTGATTTTGAACTCGACGGCGTGACCTTTCCGGCGGCCGAAGTGCAACTGGAGTTCATGGACCCAGCGGCAGAAGAAGAGGGCGGTGGCGGCTCGATGTTTCCCACCGGCAACCTGGTGGACGACCTCGAGGTGCCGGGTGTGGGCACCTTCAAGGCGACCCTGATCAACGCCGGGATCCCGACGATTTTCATCAATGCCCGGGACGTCGGTTATACCGGTACTGAGTTACAGGGTGCTATCAACGGCGATCCCAAGGCGTTGGCCATGTTCGAGACCATCCGTGCCCACGGCGCCTTGCGCATGGGCTTGATCAAGCACCTGGACGAAGCGGCCCAGCGCCAGCACACGCCGAAAGTGGCGTTTGTCGCACCGCCGGCGGATTACATTTCATCCAGCGGAAAAGCTGTGGCGAGCGGGGACGTCGATTTGCTGGTACGCGCCCTGTCCATGGGCAAACTGCACCACGCCATGATGGGCACCGCGGCGGTCGCCATCGGCACGGCCGCAGCAATTTCCGGCACTTTGGTGAACCTGGCGGCGGGCGGTATCGAACGCAACGCCGTACGTTTCGGCCACCCGTCCGGCACCCTGCGCGTCGGCGCCGAGGCCAGCCAGGTCGATGGCGAATGGACCGTGAACAAAGCCATCATGAGCCGCAGCGCGCGGGTGTTGATGGAAGGGTTTGTGCGGGTGCCGGGGGATGTCCTGAACTGACATAACTACCTGTGGGAGCGGGCTTGCTCGCGATGAGGCCGGTACAGTCAGCATTGATGTCGCCTGACACACCGCTTTCGCGAGCAAGCCCGCTCCCACAGTGGAACGCATTCCTGCCGTCAGCCCCCTGTCAGCGTTGCGATGACCAGCCCCACATTATTTTCCAGCTCCGCCACGGGGTCAGCGGAGTCGGTGCTCAGCACCAGTAGCCGGCTGCCGCCCTCGCTGATGGCCGCCTTCACGGCATCCGAAGGCTGGCGATGATGCAGCACCAGCGCCACGTCGTTGTCTTTCAAGGTGGCGGTCAATTGCTTGAGGGCTTCGGCTGTCCAGTCGGCGTCGGGGCGGGCATCGGTGCTGATGCCGTCGAGGTTGAGCCCACTGATCAAATAACCCAAGTGCTCGCTCAGGCTGACCACGCTCAGATTGTCGGCACTGGCGAGCTGTTTTTCGCTGTCGGCGCTGAGTTTGAGCAGGCGTTGCTTGAGGGTCGCCAGGTTGGCGTCGATCTTCGGTTTGGCCGCCGGAGCCAGGCGCACCAGGTCGGCGGCGATCACATCGGCCATGCGTCCCAGGTTATGGCTGGCCATCCACGGCTGGCTCGCCAGGCCGTCGGCCATGCCCGGTTGCACGGCGATACCGGGCAGGGCGCCGTCTACCGGGCGGGCGGCGTCGACTTCGACGATGCGAATATTGCTGCGGCGGGCCATGGGGTACAACGGATCGTCCGGCCACAGCGAACGCAGGCCGATCACCCCGTCGGCCTCGCTGGCCAGTTTGCTCAATGTCGGCGCACCACGACCGCTGAAGTAGGCGCTCTGGCGGGTGCCGGGCAGATTCGCGGGCGCGGCCCGTTCCAGGCTGACGTCGGTGCCCTTGAGCAAGGCTTCGCTTAATCCGTAGGTGACCGGCAGCGATGCCAGCAGACGCACTTTTTCGCTGGCAAATGACGAGGTGATGGCCACGCTGCACAGCGCTACGGCCAGGGTCAGTTGTCGTAATGAAAAAACCATTTATCCAAGATTCCCTTTGAGGCTGGGGACGACGCCACGGGCGATGGCGCTCAGGGCGAAAGCGATGCCGGCTACCAGGATGATCGCGGCGCCGGACGGGATCGGCAGGTCGAACACAATTGGCGCGAGAATCCCGCACAAGGTGCTGACAGTGGCGATCAGCACTGAACACCAGAAAAAGCCTTTCAGCGATTGGCTGAGCAGGCGCGCCGCTGCTGCTGGAATCACCAGCAGCGCCCCCACCAGAATCGCCCCGATGACTTTCACCGCCGCCACGGTGATCAACGTCACCAGCACCACGAACAAATAATCCAGGGTCTTGACCGCCACCCCGCGTACCGCCGCCAGTTGCGGATTGAAGCTGGCGAGCATGATGCGGTTATAGAGCGGCAAGGCCAGGGCCATGACCAATGAGCCGACCACGGCCAGCACCAGCAGGTCATTGCCATTGACCGTCAGTACCGATCCAAACAGGACGTTCTCCAGAATGTGCACGTTGATCTTGCCCGCCAGGATCAGCAGCAGGCTCGCGCCCAGGGCCAGGGACACCGAGAGGAAGACGCCGATCAGCGTGTCCGGCGCCAGGCCGGTACGGTTGCGCAGGTAATTGAGCAGGATGCCGAACAGCAGGCAGTAACCGAACAGGCTGCCGTAAGGCCCGGTGTAGGGTTCGCCGAGCAGGATGCCGACCGCCACGCCGGTCAGCGCCGCATGGCCCACCGCCTCGGAGAAAAACGCGAAGCGCTTGACCACCACCAGCGTGCCGAGACCGCCCAGCACCGGGCCGATCAACAGCCCGGCCAGCAACGCATTGACCACAAACCCGTAGGCCAGCGCCTCGGGCAAGTAACCGGACGAGGCCCAACCCTGGACCATCAAGCGAAAGGCTTCATAACTCATCAGGCAGCGCTCCCATTCGTGCGTGGATGGGTGGAAAACAGCGTCAGCAAGCGCTCTGGGGTCAGGGTTTGGCGTGGCGGGCCGTCGAACAGCACTCGGCGGTTCAGGCCGGTGACACGGTCGGCCAGGCGCCCGACGGCTTCCAGGTCATGTTCGATCCACAGCACGGTGATGCCGGCCTGACGCCAGTCCTGCAGCAACCGTTCGAACACCTGGATGCCGGCCTCATCCAGCGCCGACATCGGCTCATCCAGCACCAGCAACTGCGGCGACGGAATCAGCCCCTGGGCCAGCAACACCCGCTGGCGCTCGCCGCCGGACAGCGCGCCCATGCGCCGCTTGCGTTTGTCCTGCATGCCCACCCGCTCCAAGGCTTGGCCGATGGCGCCGGCGTAATGCTTGCTCAGGCCGAGGAAGGCTGGGCGCCGCTGACACATCGCCGCCATGAAATCATCCACGGTCATGGGCAGGCCTCGGTCGAACTCCAGCGCCTGGGGCACATAGCCGATGACACCGGGTTCACCCGGCCATTGCAGGCTCAGGCGTCCCTGGTGCGGCATCTGTCCGAGCAAGGTCTTGATCAACGAACTCTTGCCGCCGCCGTTGGGGCCCACCAGGGCATGGATGCTGCCGGGCTGCACCTGAAACCCCACATTGTCGAGGATCGTGGTGCGGCCCAGGTTCAGGCTGACATCGGCGAACTCAATCAATGGCCCAGCGCATTGCAGAGTGAGGGTTTCCTGGATGGTCATGCGCCGGACTCCTGGATCGCCCGGACCACGGTGTCGAGGTTGCCGGCCATTTCCTTTTCATACTTCTCGGCGCTGTAGTCGCCGTAGGAAATGTGCGAGAGCGGGTACAGCTTCACCCCCGATTCACGCTGGATGGTGTCGACGTAGGTGGACGGAAAATCCATTTCCGAGAAGATCACTTTCACGTCCAGCTCGCGCAATTGGTCGATGGTTTTCTTCAGCTGGCTGGGGCTCGGCTCAATGCCGTGGGCGGGCTCGACCACGGCGGTCACTTCCAAGCCGAATTCGCGCAACAGGTAGTCGTAGGCAGCATGCACCGTGGCGACCCGCAGTTCGGCATTGGGTGCCTGGGTCAGCTTCGCCAGGGCGGCGGCACGCATCTGCCGCAGGCGCTTGCCGTAGGCGCGGGCGTTCTGGGTGTAGGTCTTGGCGTTGTCCGGGTCGAGCTTGCCCAGCTCCCGGGCGATGTTATTGACCTGGGCAATGGAGGCGCTGATAGACAGGAACGTGTGCGGGTTCACGACCTTGCCTGCGCCTCGGGCCGCCGTGCCGGTGGCGGCGAGCAGCGGCACGTTCTCGTTGGCCTCGATCACTTTCACGTTCGGGGTTTCGCTGGCGGCGATCATGCGGTCGGCGAAGTCGTCGTGACCCACGCCGTTGAGCACGATCACGTCGAGTCCGCCGATGCGCTTGATGTCCTCGGCCCGTGGTTCGTAGGCATGGGGGTTGAAACCGGCCGGGATCAGCGGCACGACCTCGGCCTTGTCGCCGACGATGTTCGCCACGTAGCTGTAATAGGGGTGCAGGGTGATGCCGATGCGCAGGCGCTTGGCTGTTTCGGCGCTGGCCTGCGAGGTGAACAGGCAGGCCAGCAGGCCGATCAACAGCAGGCGCAGCAAGGGGCGGCGTTGAGATGCAATAGGCATGGGCGAAGGGTCTTCTCTCGAATAAGGGCGTGGGATCAGTGCCGGTGCTGGCGGGTTACGCCAGCGTCGAATTGCGCGACGATCTGTTGCCAGCCGGCGGCGGACAACGCGGAATCGTCCAACACGGCGGGGGCAGCCAAACCCTTGCTGCGATTGAGCCAGATGTCGGGAGCGGCGTCGGATGCTTCGCCGATGCGCATCAGAAACGACCCGGCGACGGATGAGTTGCTGCTCGCGCCGAAGTAGGCCCGGTCTTCCAGTTGCTGCCAGGCATGGCCGCCGCGGCTGACAGAACTGGCGTCCTGGGCGAACGGGGCAAAGCCTTCATCGGCCAGCGTCTGTGGGCTGGGCAGGGCCTGTTGTTCTTCGCGCAGCAGGCGGATTTCATCCAGGGTCACCCGCAGATCGGCATAGATGCCTTGTTCGGCGGCGCTGAGATCGCGGCGGGCATCGAGTTGGTTCGTAGCGAGGTGGCCGGTGTCTTCGGCTTCGCCGTGCCAGGCCACAACCGACCCGGCCACCAACACGATGATCAGGCACAGCAGCAACACATACAGGGTTTCATGGCCCGCGCCGGCGGGGCGGATGACTTGGGTGGTGGGATCGTTCATGGGGCCTCGATATCGGCTTGGTCGATTTCCACCACGTGGCCGGGGCCGGCGTCGAAGAGCACGTAGAATTCGGCGTTCGGTTTTTTGAAGGTCAGCGTCGAATCGGCGCCGAGCTTGCCCGGTACCAGAATGGTTTCGTCATAGCCGATCACGTCCAGCGTGACTCCAGGCGCACCACTGCCATCGGAAAAACCACCCGTGCACTGGATCTGCTCGGCGTCGATGGCCTTGCATTCGCACATCGGGTTGTGAGCCAGGGCGCTGCTGGCGAAACCGGCGCAGAGCAGCAGCGCCAGGCTGTTGAGAGAGGCGCGGGGGGTCATGGTTGGGCTCCTTGGGTTTTCAGCCAGGCAATGGTGGCGGGAGAGGCCTGGCTCAGGGGAATGGCGGCTTGGTGCATCGAGCCGTCCCAGCCCTCGAGGGTTATCCACAGTTCGGCGTCGAGCGGGGTCTTTTGCGGCACCGGCAACGAGGCTCCCATGCGATAGGGCGAGCCGAAGAAAATGACCCCGGCGGCCCGCAGGCTGCGGGGCTTGCCGATACGCAGGTAGGTGGCCTTGACCTGGCCGATGCAGCGTTCGCAAAGGGCCGCATTGAAATGTTTCATATACCTGGCCGGGCCGTCGGGGCGGGGGGCTTCGTTGCGAAACTCGGCAAGACGCAGGCTCCAGGGGCCGACCTGGACTTCGCCGACCTCCCGTTCGCCAAGCCCGGTATCCCCGCGGAACAGTGCCGCTTCCGAGAAAAACTTGGGCATGAAACCCAGGGGAATCAGCAACAACAACACGTTGAGATGGAAGCGCCATTTATGCCAGAACAGACTCAGGCGTGACGGCGAGGCCGTGGTGGACGGATTCACAGGTTGCCCTCCGGTGATTCACGGTGGATGGACGGCTGCGGTGATCGTGCAATTCGAGCTGCGCGGGTGGGTTTCTGACTGCGCTTGAAGGCATTGGCGGTGGCCAGGGCTGTGCGCTTGGTCCAGATCAGCAGCCCGCTGAGGACCATCATGCTCAGGACCAAACCGAAGAAGAACCAGATGAGCTTGATCCAGAGGCCGCCGAAATCCCCGGTGTGCAAGGGGCGCATGGATTCGGTGACGAACTCCAGCGTCGTGCGGTCCGACAGCAGTCGCGAGGCGGCCACGTCACCGTTGTAGGGGTTGATGGTGGCAGTCTGGAACATCAGCGGATACCAACCGCGGCCGCCGATTTCCAAGTGGCTGTAGGCGTTGCCGGGCAGGCTGACGAAACTCGCTTCCAAGCCCGGGATTCGCTGCTGGGCGATTTCGATCGCGCGGTCCAGGTTCAGTTGCGGGGGCGCAAGAGCATCGGCTGACAGCGGAACACTTTCACGCGCCACCACCGGAATGACCGGCGCGCTGGAAATGGAAATCTGATTGTCCGACAGCAGGGCTTCGATCAGGAACCAGGTGCCGGTAATGGAAATCACCGCGATGAACCAGATCGACCAGATACCGCTGAGCCGGTGGAAATCGCCCCAGAAGATCCGTGCGCCGTGGCGGATCCGCAGGGTCGGACGGAAAAAACCTTTCCAGAAACGCTTGTAGACCACCAGCCCGGTTACCAGGGAGGCCAGCAACGGCAACCCCAGCAAGGACACCAGGTACCAGCCCCAGCTGTAGCCGTTGGTGAACGGCACCAGCCACCAGCCATGCAGGGCGCGGGTAAACCCCCTGAAGTTGAACGCCGGCGCCGAGCCTTGGATGACGCCGCTGTAAGGGTTGACGTAGACCTTGTCGGGGCGCCCGTCGGGGTAAGTCACGCCGACCTCCAGCGCAAAATGCGACTCGTCTGGACGCACGATGCTTTGCACCTGGGTCTGCGGCTGGGCTTGTTTGATGGCGGCGATGACCTGGTCATAGCTGAGCAGCGGCGCATCGTCCGAGGGTTTGCTGGCGCGCATCTCAGGGTTGACCAGCCAGACGATCTCCTGGCTGACCACCGCCAGGGTGCCGGTCACGCAGACGATGAGCACGAAAAACCAGATGGGCAATGCCAGCCAGCTGTGGACCAGGAACCAGAGTTTGGAGCGGGACTTCTTCGACATGATTGAACGTCTTGATTCGATGAAAGGTTCCGGATTACGGGCTTCGCAATCCCATGAACCTTGAAAAGCCGACCGTGGCTTTTGCCGACGCGGTCTGCTGCATCTAATTAAGACGAACGAGCAACTGAAATCCTGAAGCGGAAGATGAAAGAAAATGTTTCGCGTTTGCCATCCCTGCTTTTGTGGTGAGAGAGCAAGCTCCCTCACCACGGGGGCCAGTTAGCCTTGGGGCACGTCAGCCCTGTTGAAACATTTCTCGGGCCCGCTGTTCGATCTGCTCCTGGGTCAGATCCTCCTTATGGGTGGCCAGGAACCACACATGCCCATAAGGGTCTTTCAACGTCCCGGTGCGGTCACCATAGAACTGATCCTTGACCTCGGAAATCACCGTGCCACCGGCGTCAATTGCTTGGGCAAAGGCGCTGTCCACGTCTTCAACATATAAATGGAGGCCCACTGATGGCGATTGGTCCGGGCTGCTCAGAGGGCCTTGATCGCAAGGCGTGCCGAGCATGATCGGGTAGCCGTTGATCCGCAGCTCGGCATGCCCGATGCCGCCGTCGGGCATGGCCAGGCGCATGACTTCGGTGGCATTGAAGGCTTTTTTGTAGAAGTCGATGGCTTCGGCGGCTTTTTGAATGCCCAAGTAGGGCGTGATGTTATTGAAACCTTCGGGAGTGGATTTGACGCCCATGACGTTTCTCCTTGTTGTTATGGGAGGCGAAGAGAGCCTTCGTCGATTTGCGCCCATCCACTATAGGACAGCGACCTGGGATCAGCTCCTGGCCCGACGAACGTCTTACGCCTGGCCCAGCAGATGCGCGCCCGGCCCGCGCTTGCCCAGCACATCAGCCTGATTGCGCAGCGGGCACGCTTCCATCGACAGACAACCGCAGCCGATGCAACCGTTGAGCCGATCGCGCAGCAGCATCAATTGGTTGATGCGCTCATCCAGCTCCCGGCTCCACTGCTGCGACAGAGTCTTCCAGTCGGCGGCCGTTGGGGCGCGGTTGTCTGGCAGGGTTTTCAATGCTTCGCCGATTTCAGCCAAGGGAATGCCCAGGCGTTGGGCGACCTTGATGAGTGCCACACGGCGCAGCACTTCCCGCGGATAACGCCGCTGATTGCCTGGGTTGCGCGTGCTTTTGATCAACCCCTTGGATTCATAAAAGTGCAGGGCCGTGATCGCCACACCGCTGCGGGCGGCCAGTTGGCCGACGGTGAGCTCCTTGTGGACATTTATCTGCGTCATCGCCTGAATTACTCGCTTGACCTCTAGTTAACTGGAGGTTTTACCCTGCACGCCTTCGGATCGCAAGATTCGCTTTACAAGCATCGGGGACCTTTCATGCAATCGCCAAGGAACAATCGCAGCTTCACCCAACTCATGGCGTTCGACATCGAGCCGCAATGGCTGCAGGCGCTGGTAACGGCCCTGTCGGAGCAGACCGAGCGCCTGGCGCGGGACCATAAGGGCTTTCTGAGTGCCAGTATCCAGGCCAGTGAAGACGGCCGACGCGTCCTCAATTACTTGCAATGGCAAACCCGAGAGGCGGGCGAGGCGGCGTTTCGAAGCTTCGAAAGCGGCGAGCAGGATTTCTGGCGGCTGATTCAGGCTCACCGCGCCAAAGCCGTGACATTTGGTTCGTTTCAGGTACTGCACAACATCGAGCGCAGCCTGGACAACGCGTTGCACTGCCAGTTAGTCGATTGAGCGCAACAGGTGATCCGAGGGGGCGATACCCACTATCAAGAGGGTTGATTTCTGCCGTGCGGGGCCGGCGAGTAGCCTTTGTTCATCGCCCAACTTCAGAACACCGGACACCCGCCATGAACCGTACCCTTGCCGTTTTGCTGCTGTTGACTGCCACCGTATTGAGCGGTTGCGCCGCCTCGTCTCCAGAGCTGCGCCCGTACACCGCCGACGAAACCCGTGAATTGGCCCTTGAAGCCTTGAATCGCCGAGGCCTGTCGTTCGACGAATATCACGCGAAAAAAGCCGAGTTGCTCGGTACGGCGCAAAAAAACGTGGGCTTCGACGATCAGGGCCAGATGAGTGCCGAGCAGGTCGTGCAGCAACCAGGCCGGTCAAGCTGAGAGACTGTACTGCTCGAAGTTTTGCCCAACTGTCCATGGGTTTGCGCCAGGACGTGGGGTAGGGTCATGACTTGACTGACTGCCCCGATGGATTGACCTGCCATGACCCTTTCGCTTGACCTGTTGCTGGGCTTCGCCCTGTTTGCCCTGGTGACCTCGATCACGCCTGGCCCTAACAACACCATGTTGTTGGCCTCGGGTGTCAATTTCGGTTTCAACCGCACCATCCCCCACATGCTGGGCATTACTTGCGGCTTCTTTTTCCTGGTGCTGGCGGTGGGCCTCGGCCTGGGCGCGGTGTTCCAGACTTACCCGTTGCTTTACACGCTGCTACGTTACGTCGGTGCGGCGTACTTGTTGTACCTGGCGTGGAAAATTGCCCACTCCGGCCCGGTCTCGGAAAACCAGGCAGGGGAACATACGCCGATCAGTTACTGGGGCGCAGCGGCGTTCCAGTGGGTCAATCCGAAGGCTTGGATCATGGCCATTGGTGCCATCAGCACTTATACGCCGCTTCAAGGTTATTTCTTCAATGTGGTGGTGATTGCGTCGGTGTTTGCCCTGATCAACCTGCCGAGCGTCAGCCTGTGGGTGATCTGCGGCAGTCTGTTGCGCAATTTGCTGCGTGATCGTCGCTGGCTGCGCTTGTTCAACTGGGGCATGGCGCTGTTGTTGGTCGCTTCCCTGTATCCGTTGTTGCTCGAAAGCATCCGCTGAGGGCTGAGCTTCGACGCGATGCCTGCTAAGCTCGCTGTCCAGGAGCGTTCCTACGCACTTTTAAACGAAGTCCGACTTCTTTAAGGTCTTTGATCAGGTATTGCTAGTCTCGAACCCAACGAGGGCGCCTGATCCCGGAGCAGGCTCTGCGAGTTTCCCATGAATAAACGTCCTTTATATTTCGATTACGCCGCCACCACGCCGGTGGATGAGCGGGTTATCCAGGTCATGGTCCGATGCCTGGGCTTTGACGGTAACTTCGGCAACCCGGCCTCCAGTTCCCATGCTTTTGGCCAGGAGGCCCGCCGCTCGGTGGAACGGGCGCGCCAGCAGGTGGCGGAACTGGTGGGCGCACAGTCCGAACAGATCGTCTGGACATCCGGCGCCACCGAATCCAACAACCTGGCCCTCAAAGGTGTGGCCCAGGCGCGCAGTGGTTCCGGCGGCCATGTGATTACCAGCCTGATCGAACACAAGGCGATTCTCGATACGGCCCGGCAGCTTGAGGACAGTGGTGTCGCGGTGACTTGGTTGGCGCCGGACGCCGAGGGCCTGATCAACCCGCAGGCTGTTCGCGAGGCGTTGCGCGAAGACACATTCCTGGTGTCGCTGATGCTGGTGAACAACGAGTTGGGCACCGTCAATGATGTCGTCGCCATTGGCGAGATCGTTCGCGAGCATGGCGCGCTGTTGCATGTGGACGCGGCCCAGGGCTCTGGCAAGGTGAAGATTGATCTGGCCCGCTGGCCGGTGGACCTGATGTCCTTTTCCGCCCATAAAGTCTACGGGCCCAAGGGCATCGGTGCGCTTTACGTCGGCGAGCGTGCCCGCCCGCGGCTGTCGGCGCAGATTCATGGCGGCGGGCACGAAGGTGGTTTGCGTTCCGGCACTTTGGCGACCCATCAGATCGCGGGCATGGGCGCCGCATTCGAACTGGCGGCTCAGTCTTTTGACGATGAGCTCGCTAAAATCGACCGATTGCGCAATCGTTTGCTCGAGCCGCTGTTGGCCTTGCCCGGTGTGCGTATAAACGGCAGTGCGACCCAGCGAATTCCTCACACCCTGAGCCTGACCTTCAACGAAGGTGAGTTCAACCCGGCTGCATTGGGCGCGTCGATTGCATTTTCCGCGACCTCGGCCTGCAACTCGGCGAATAACACCCCGTCTCACGTGTTGCTGGCCTTGGGGCACGATGCCCGCGCGGCCGGACGGACCATTCGTTTGAGCCTGGGCCGTTTTACCAGCGAGCAGGATATCGACGAGGCCGTGCGGCTGATCAAGGCTGCGTGCGCGACGGCGCCGGCATTCTGGGTCACGACCCCTTAAACCGAGCGTCTTCGGCAACGAACAACAATTATTAATGAACAGGAGAAACGATGAGCACCGAGTCTTTGACCCATGGACTGGTTCCCCAGCGCCTGGCCCGAATCCGCCAACTAATGAGCCGTGAGGGTATTCACGCGCTGCTGGTGCCATCGGCTGATCCGCATCTGTCGGAGTACCTGCCGGGCTATTGGCAGGGGCGGCAATGGCTGTCGGGGTTCCATGGTTCAGTGGGCACCTTGATCGTGACCGGCAGTTTCGCCGGCGTCTGGGCCGACAGCCGTTATTGGGAGCAGGCCACCCAGGAACTGGCGGGCAGTGGCATCGAGTTGGTCAAGCTGGTTCCGGGCCAGCCCGGGCCCTTGGACTGGTTGGCCGAACAAACGCCTGAAGGCGCAGTGGTTGCGGTCGACGGTGCGGTCATGGCCGTGGCATCGGCGCGGACCCTGGGTGGCAAGCTTGAGGAGCGAGGCGCGCGGTTGCGCACCGACATCGACCTGCTCAAGGAAGTCTGGACCGATCGCCCAAGGCTGCCTGATCAACCGGTCTACGCGCACTTGCCACCCCAGGCGACCGTCAGCCGGGTCGAGAAGCTCGCCAAGCTTCGCGAATCTCTCAAGGACCGCGGCGCCGACTGGCATTTCATCGCCACGCTGGATGACATCGCTTGGCTGTTCAACCTGCGTGGCGCGGACGTGTCCTTCAACCCTGTGTTCGTCTCCTTTGCTTTGATCAGCCAGCAACAGGCCACGCTGTTCGTCGCCCTGGACAAGGTTGATGCAGCGCTGCGGGCCGTTCTTGAGCAGGACGGCGTGACCCTGCGCGATTACAGCGAAGCGGCCGCCGCGTTGCGTGAAGTGCCGGGTGGGGCGACTCTGCAGATCGATCCGGCGCGGGTCACGGTTGGCTTGCTGGATAACCTGGGCAGCGGCGTGAAGCTGGTCGAAGGACTCAATCCGACGACGTTGGCCAAGTCCCGTAAAAGCCTGGCCGACGCCGAGCATATCCGCCGGGCCATGGAGCAGGACGGCGCGGCGCTCTGTGAGTTCTTTGCCTGGCTGGAAAGTGCCTGGGGCCGCGAGCGAATCACCGAACTGACCATCGACGAGCACCTGACTGCGGCCCGCACCCGTCGGCCGGATTTTGTCTCCCTGAGCTTCAACACCATCGCCGCGTTCAATGCCAACGGCGCGATGCCCCATTACCACGCTACGCAAGAATCCCATGCAGTCATCGAAGGTGATGGCTTGCTTCTGATCGATTCCGGGGGCCAGTACCTCGGCGGCACGACCGACATCACCCGCATGGTGCCGGTCGGAACACCCACTGCCGAGCAGAAGCGTGATTGCACCCGCGTGCTCAAGGGCGTGATTGCCTTGTCCCGGGCCAAGTTCCCACGGGGCATTCTATCGCCCTTGCTGGATGCCATCGCCCGCGCGCCGATCTGGGCCGAGCAGGTGGATTACGGCCACGGCACCGGGCACGGCGTTGGTTATTTCCTCAATGTTCACGAAGGTCCGCAAGTGATTGCCTATCAAGCCGCCGCAGCGCCGCAAACGGCGATGCAGGCGGGCATGATCACTTCCATCGAACCGGGTACTTATCGTCCGGGCCGTTGGGGCGTGCGCATCGAGAACCTGGTGTTGAACCGCGAGGCGGGAAGCAGTGAGTTCGGCGAGTTTCTCGCGTTTGAAACCTTGACCCTGTGCCCGATCGACACCCGCTGCCTGGAGCCATCGTTGCTGAGCCAGGACGAAAAAGACTGGTTCAACGCCTACCACGCCGAGGTCCAGCGTCGTTTGAGCCCGTTGCTGGAGGGCGACGCGCTGCAATGGCTGAACACGCGGACAATGCCGATCTGAAGTAAGGGATCAGCCCAGGGCTTCACGGACGAAGTCCAGCCGATCCTGACCAAAGAACAGCTCGTTGCCGACGAACATGCTCGGAGCGCCGAATACGCCCCGTCGAATGGCTTCTTCGGTGACGGTCTTGAGTGCGTCCTTGACCTGTGCGTCGGTCGTCAGGGCCAGCACATATTCGGGATCGAAGCCGCCTTCATCCAGCACCGCTGCTACCGTCGCCGGGTCGTTGAGGTTACGGGCGTCCACCCACAGGGCGCGGAACAGGCAGTCGATAAAAGCCTCGAAACGTTCAGGATGGCGCAGTTGCATGCCCGTCACGGCGCGCATCAGTAACAGCGTATTGATAGGGAAGTGGGGATTGAGCTTGAAGGCGACACCATAGCGCACGGCGAAACGATTCAGATCCTTGAATAGATAAGGCCCCTTGGCAGGTACGGTAACGGGTGATGCATTGCCGGTGGCCTTGAAGACGCCGCCGAGTAGCATTGGACGGTAGATCAGTTTGCTATTGGTCTGTGTACAAAGCGCGGGTAACTGGGTGTAGGCCAGGTAGGTGGTCGGGCTGCCGAGATCGAAGAAAAATTCTACCGATTTGCTCATGGTATCTGCTCTCTTGTTGTTGTGAGGGGAGGGCTTACCAGCGTTCGCTCCAAGGGCGCAGGTCTAGCTCAAAGGTCCAGGCGTCGCGAGGTTGGCTGTGCAGATACCAATAGTTGTCGGCGATGTGATCGGGATCGAGGATGCCGTCCTCATTCTTGGTTGCATATTTTTCCGGAAAATTATCGCGGATGAAGTCCGTGTCGATAGCACCGTCCACCACCACATGGGCTACGTGAATATTCATCGGTCCCAGTTCACGAGCCATGCTCTGGGCTAATGCCCGGATGCCGTGTTTGGCGCCTGCGAATGCGGCGAACCCTGAAGCGCCGCGCAACCCCGCTGTTGCCCCGGTAAACAGAATCGTCCCGCGCTCGCGCTTGACCATGCGCTTGGCCACTTCCCGTGCATTGAGAAAACCGGAGAAGCAGGCCATCTCCCAAATCTTGAAATATTTGCGCGCGGTTTCTTCGAGGATGCTGCAAGGCACGTTGGCACCGATGTTAAATACAAAGGCTTCAATCGGGCCGATCTGGTCCTCGATTTCTTCGATCAGCGCGATCACGTCGTCTTCTTTTCGGGCGTCGCAGGCAAAGCCGTGGGCTTCGCCGCCCTGGGCGCGGATCCCCTCAACCAAGGGCTCGAGTTTGTCGGCGCTACGGCGGGTCACACAGGCGATAAAACCTTCCTGGGCAAAACGCTTGGCAATCGCGCCACCCGTGGCATCGCCCGCGCCAACAACCAGTACGACCTTCTTGTTATTCATGATTAGCCTCATTGGTAAACGATCGTTAACTAAACGGACGTTATGCTAAGATCCGGCGAGCGTCAAGGTGAGCAATTAGAGGCAGGACTATGCGTTATTCAGCCAATCACAAAATGGAAACCCGAGAAAAACTGCTTTCCAGCAGTGCCGAATCTGCCAAGAAATCGGGGTTTTCCACGGTCGGCGTCGATGGCTTGATGAAAGCGATCGGGTTGAGCGGTGGGGCTTTCTACAGCCACTTCTCATCCAAGGATGAGCTGTTCAAGGCCATTGTCGAGCGAGAGTTGGCCCAGAGCCTGGACCGCTTGAGTGGCGACAGTGCGATGGACGCGACAAAACTGGAGCGTTGCCTCAGGCAGTACCTGAGCATGAGTCACGTCGAGCAGCCGGAGGCAGGTTGTGCGCTGCCGGTACTGGGCGCCGAGATCGCGCGATCGGAAGTGCAGGTGAGGGAAGCGGCGCAGACGTGGATCTGTCGCTTGCATGAAAGCTGGGCGCAAATACTGGGAAGTGACAGCCTGGCCTGGGCCATCCTCTCGCAATGCGTGGGTGCGTTGGTAGTTGCGCGGATGCTCGCCACGCCAGAGGTCCAGCGTGATGTCCTGAAATCCAGCTACGACGAAATCAGTCGTCGTATGGCCGAGCAACGGGTTGACTGACCCGACGCCTATTTACAGATGACAATCATGCTGCGGCTGGTATAGCCGGCGGGGTTGAGTCCGAAGGGATAATCCCCCGGCTCCTCGACCGCGTCACCCGATTTGGCGATGACCTTGTAACCTTTGGGGGCACATGAGTTGGCGGCGCTGGCGGCGCACTGGTCCCAGGATGAAGAAAGTCCGGAGCAGTTGATGTGCAAACCCTTTTTACCGCGTTTGACTTCAGTTTTCGTTGTCGCCGCGCAGCCCGCAACTGCAAGTACGGCGATCAATATCAAAATTCGTTTCATTCCCGTCCTTATACCGTCGTGGATCTTATGCCCACCTACGGTTGCGTTCGCTTTCGCTTGAAGCGTTCATGACGTCCTGTATGAAAAAAGTCCATGTATGGCATTGGGTTACGGACCTAAACATGGCCTAAATGCGGGGTAAATACCAGTCCTTCGTTAAATCCTGCTTCAATCTGCCGCGACGGCGGGTTTTGCTGTGTTGCCCATGGTCAGTGTTGCGCCGACCGAGGCGAGGATGATGCAGGTAATGGCTGCCCATTGGGCCAGTGATAAGTACTCCTGGAGGAATACGAGCCCGGACAAGGCGCCGAATGCGGGTTCGATGCTCATCAAGGTGCCAAAGGTACGGGCTGGCATTCGAGTCAAGGAGATCATCTCCAGGGTATAGGGCAGGGCCGTGGACAAGATGGCGACACCGATGGCGATTGGAATCAGGCTCGGTGTCAGTAGCGCAGCACCGGCATGAACAATACCTATAGGAGCGACGAAGAGGGCGGCGATCATGACGCCCAGTGCGGCGGTTTGCACGCCATTGTCTGCGCCGGCCTTTTGGCCAAATAGAATGTACAGCGCCCAGCAGACACCCGCGCCCAGTGCGTAGCCGGCTCCTACCAAGTCAATGCCGGCACTGGCGGCGCCGGTGGGGATCAACAGAAGCAGGCCAATCACTGCCAGGGCGATCCAGAGAAAGTCGATTGCCCGGCGGGAGGCGTAAATGGCTACCGCCAGGGGCCCTGTGAATTCCAGCGCTACGGCGATTCCCAGCGGAACGCTGCGCAGTGACATATAGAAGAGAAAGTTCATACCGCCCAAGGCCATCCCATAGACGATTACAGTGCGCAGGGATTGAGCGGTGAGCTTGGCGCGCCAAGGGCGAAGCAATATAAGCATGATGATGCTGGCAAAAATGAGCCGCAGGGTCGTGGTGCCTTGTGCGCCCACTATAGGGAACATGCTTTTGGCCAGGGAGGCTCCAGACTGGATGGAGGCCATGGCTATTAATAGCAAGGCAACCGGGTACAGGGTGGATGCCAGGCTGCGATGTGGGGGAGTCATTACGAAGTATCGTCCAGAATGAAGGCGGGGAGGGCTGATTTGCGCAATATACTGCGCATTCGAAACGCTTCCGTCTATATACAAGGTGGATTTAAATGGGAGAGGCACCTTATGGATAGAAAAAACAAATTAAGGGTTGACGGCAAATTCTGGACGTCTATAATTCGCCCCACTTCCGGCGCAGTCGAAACGGAAAACTCCTTG
>NZ_JBSPTN010000020.1:0-82792 GCF_053850495.1 Pseudomonas sp. CFBP 5748 | reverse complement strand
CAGAAAGGGTTCATCGACATCTTGACGTTGGCGAGGTCGACGCCGGAGTTGTCCGCCTTGACGCGAACCTTGACGTTATAGTCGACCACTCGTTTGACAGCTACAAGAACCTTCATGGATTCCTCGTTACTCTCCGGTGAAAAGAAAGTCGCCTAGGCGAACCTGGCGGTTGATGCTCATGGGCGCAAGGGCACCTCTAAAAACGCCGGCATGAACCACACATGACCTTGCTCACGGGAGTGAAGACCGTTCGTCAGTGATGACTGATGAGTCATTCATTATCGCGGCGTGTAAACTGCGCGTCCGAACCACGCAATACGTCACTTTGTGCTGCCTTCGCCCTGTCTTTAGAGGTGCTCTTGAAACCAACAGTCAGCCTACGGCGAGCGCAAAACCGCCCGTATCTTGACCGGAACGCCTATTCCGGTCAATACGGCAAAATGGTCAGTCATAAGCCGCACGTCAGTGATTTATCTGGCCTGCGGCAATTTCAAACAAACGTTTGTATTGGACCCTGAGAGTGGTGTAGATATAATGCGCCGCTTAAGAGAGCACCGCGTGCCATTCCGTGTCGTTTTCGTCGCTTTTAGCAAAGAAACCACGGATGCAACGCTCAACCTCCAATTAGAAAAAACTGTAGAGCCTTGAGTAGGAGATAGCCTGTGGAACGCGAATACATGGAATTCGACGTGGTCATCGTCGGTGCCGGCCCCGCTGGCCTGTCTGCCGCTTGCCGACTGAAACAGAAGGCCGCCGAAGCCGGTAAGGAAATCAGCGTCTGCGTGGTCGAAAAAGGCTCCGAGGTCGGTGCGCACATCCTCTCCGGTGCGGTGTTCGAACCCCGCGCCCTGAACGAACTGTTCCCGGACTGGAAAGAACTGGGCGCCCCGCTCAACACCCCGGTGGTGCGCGACGACATCTATGTACTGCGCAGCAGCGAGACCTCCACCAAGGTGCCCGACTTCTTTGTGCCCAAGACCATGCACAACGAAGGCAACTACATCATATCCCTGGGCAACCTGTGCCGCTGGCTGGCCCAGCAGGCCGAGAACCTGGGCGTAGAAATCTACCCGGGCTTCGCCGCCCAGGAGGCGCTGTTCGACGAGAATGGCGTGGTCCGCGGGATCATCACCGGCGACCTGGGTGTCGACCGTGAAGGTCAGCCGAAGGAAGGCCTCTACACTCCCGGCATGGAACTGCGCGGCAAGTACACGCTGTTCGCCGAAGGCTGCCGTGGTCACATCGGCAAGCAGCTGATCAAGCGCTTCAACCTCGACAGCGATGCCGACGCCCAGCACTACGGCATCGGCCTGAAGGAAATCTGGGAAATCGACCCGGCCAAGCATCAACCGGGCCTGGTGGTGCACACCGCCGGCTGGCCGCTGGACATCATGAGCGCCGAAAACACCGGTGGCTCGTTCCTTTATCACTTGGAAAACAATCAGGTCGTAGTCGGCCTGATCGTTGACCTGTCCTACAGCAACACCTTCCTGTCGCCGTTCGATGAGTTCCAGCGCCTCAAGCATCACCCGGTCCTCAAGCAGTACCTGGAAGGCGGCAAGCGCATCAGCTACGGCGCCCGCGCCATCTGCAAGGGCGGCCTGAATTCGCTGCCGAAAATGGTTTTCAAGGGCGGTGCGCTGATCGGTTGCGACCTCGGCACCCTCAACTTCGCCAAGATCAAAGGCAGCCACACTGCCATGAAGTCCGGCATGCTCGCGGCCGACGCCGTGGCCGATCGCTTGTTCGCCGAATCCGAAGGCGGCGATGAACTGACTGCCTACGTCGACAGCTTCAAGAACAGCTGGCTCTACGAAGAACTGTTCGCCACCCGCAACTTCGGCCCGGCGATGCACAAATTCGGTCCGATCATCGGCGCTGGCTTCAACTGGTTCGACCAGAACATCATGGGCGGCAAAATGCCGTTCACTCTGCACGATACCAAGCCGGACTACGCCTGCCTCAAGCTGGCCAAGGACAGCCAGAAGATCGACTACCCCAAACCTGACGGCAAGCTGAGCTTCGACAAACTCAGCTCGGTGTTCATCTCCGGTACCAACCATGAAGAAGAACAACCCTGCCACCTGAAGCTGACCGACCCGAGCATCCCGATCAGCAAGAACCTGCCACTGTACGACGAACCCGCGCAGCGCTACTGCCCGGCCGGCGTGTACGAAGTGGTGACCAAGGAAGACGGCGAGAAGCGCTTCCAGATCAACGCCCAGAACTGTGTGCACTGCAAGACCTGCGACATCAAGGACCCTGCACAGAACATCACCTGGGTTTCGCCGGAAGGCGCCGGTGGTCCGACTTACCCGAACATGTAAGCTGATCCGCTGAACATCGAGGCTCCCGGAAGGGGGCCTTTTTGTTGTCTACGTTTTCAAGAACCACAACAGATCAAAATGTGGGAGCGGGCTTGCTCGCGAAGGCGTCGTGTCAGTCGCTAAAGATACCGGCAGATAAACCGCCTTCGAGTTCAAGCCCGCTCCTACAGGGTGATTTGCGGTGGATCAGGCGGCGCGCTCTTCTCCAGGATTGCGCTCGAAGTAGCGCTTGTACTCGCGGCTGAATTGCGACGAACTCTGATACCCCACCTGATGCGCGACCTGGGCCACGCCCAAGCCTTCGCTAAGCAGCAATCGCTGCGCCTTGAGCAGACGCAAGCGCTTGAGATACTGCACCGGCGACAACAGTGTGCTGCGCTTGAAATGCTCATGAAAGGTCGAGGTGCTCATGTTTGCGCAACTGGCCAGCGTTTCGACGTTCAGCGGCTCGGTAAAGTGTGCATGCAGATGGCTCAGGGCCGCGGCAATCCGGGCGAACTGCCCTTGCTGTTCCACCAGTGCCCGCAATACATCGGCCTGGGGTCCACGCAAGGCGACGAACAGCAATTCCCGCAGCCGCGCCTGGCCCATGACCTGGCACTCCAACGGATCGTGCAGGCAGTGCAACAAGCGCTCGACGCACCCACGCATCGCGTCATCGAGCACGGCACAAGTCATGGACTCCGGCGTCTGCGGCGCCAGGCTCCGCCCCGCCACCAGCCCCATGGCCAGCACCAGTTCCCCCAGCATCACCCGATCGATCGCCACAGAAACCCCTAGCAGCGGGGCATTGGGCATGGCATAGGTTTCGCACTCGAACGGCACCGGCAACGCCTGGATCAGATAATTCCCGGCACCATATTCCAATGTGCGAGGTCCCAAGTACGCCAGCTTGCTGCCCTGGGCAATGATCACCAGGCTCGGCTCGTAAAGCTGCGGGCCGCGGGCCACATCCTGGCAGGCCCTGAGCACATGCACCCCGGGCAGCCGCGTGGGAACGAAACCATCGCGGATCGCCAAGGGCTCGATCAGCGAGACCAAGGCGGCGTTGGCATCAAGATGACGAGTCAACAACATAGGAAAACTTCACGAAAAAAGGATGAAGACATCATCGCAGGTCTGCGTCTCGTAGAGATCAAATCATAGCCAGCGCCGGAGAAATAGGCATGACATACGTAGGAATCACCATCGCCTCAATCCGGCAAGACTCCCAGAATGGACCACCTCACCGTTCACTGCTTAGCGAGGCTCATTATGTACACTGCCATCGGATATGCCGCCCAGTCGGCCACCACTCCCCTCGCCCCCATGAAGTTCGAACGCCGCAGCCCGCGAGCCGACGATGTGGCGATCGACATTCTCTACTGCGGCGTCTGCCATTCCGACATCCACCAGGCCCGCAATGAATGGGGCATCGCCGTTTACCCGTTGATGCCCGGTCATGAGATTGTCGGCAAAGTTACCGCCGTCGGTGCGAATGTCACCCGCTATAAGGTTGGCGACCTGGTAGGCGTTGGTTGCATGGTCGACTCCTGCCGTGAGTGCGAAGCATGCCGCGCTGACCTGGAGCAATACTGTTACCAGGGCATGACACAGACCTACGCCAGCCCGGACCGTATCAGCGGCGGCCACACCATGGGCGGTTACTCCAACAGCATCGTGGTCAGCGAGCACTTCGTGCTGCGCATCCCGGAAACCCTCGATCCGGCCGGCGCCGCGCCGATTCTCTGCGCCGGCATCACCACCTACTCGCCCCTCAAGCACTATGGCGTGAAGGCTGGCGACAAGGTTGGCGTGCTGGGCATGGGCGGCCTCGGGCACATGGGCATCAAGTTCGCCAAGGCCATGGGCGCGGAAGTGACGTTGTTCACCCGCTCGGCGAGCAAGGCTGAAGAAGCCCGTCGCCAAGGTGCGGACCACGTGATCGTGTCCACCGACGCCGAGCAGATGGCCGCTGCCGCCGGGCGCTTCAACTTCCTGCTGGACACCATTCCGGTGCAGCACGACCTCAACCCCTACCTCGACACCTTGCGTTTCGACGGTGTGCACATCCTGGTGGGTCTGGTCGAGCCGATTGATCCGCCGGTCCATGCCGCAAAACTGATCATGGGCCGTCGGGTCCTGGCTGGCTCCTTGATCGGCGGTATCGCCGAAACCCAGGAAGTGCTGGATTTCTGCGCCGAACACAACATCAGCTGCGACATTGAAATGCTCGACATCCGTCAGATCAACGAGGCCTACAGCCGTATGATCGCCGGGGATGTGAAATACCGCTTTGTCATCGACATGGCAACACTCAAGGCCTGACCCTCAGACCTTGGCGCCAAGCTCCGCCGACAGCCGGGCTGTGACCCCTTTGACCAGGGGAATCAGCTCGGCCATTTTTTCCAACGGCATGTAGGGCACGGTGCTGGCGATGCTGATACCGGCAACGATGCGCTTGCCGGCGTCACGGATCGGCGCCGCCACGCAGCGAATCGACGGTTCGTTGTCTTCCAGGTCGAACGCATAGCCCCCCGCCACATACTCCACCATCCGTTGCTGGAACTGTTCCCAGGATTGCTCCTGATGCTGGGGCCAGAACTGATTCTTCCCACCGGCCGGCAGGCTGATTTCGTACAGCCTCTTCCATTGTTCCTGCGAGTCATCGAGCATCAGCGCCTTGCCGATCCCGGTACGTGCCAGCGGCATGCGATGGCCCACGCGCGAGCGCATCTCCGGGCCGTTGCGCCCGGGATTTTTCAGCAGGTACAAGACCTCATCACCCTCGCGAATCGCCAGGTGAACGGTGTCGCCGGTAAGCGCCGACAGTTCGTCCAGGTACGGCCCCGCCAGGCTCACCAACGGCAGTTCTTCCCGGGCCTGGAAACCCAGTTCGATCAGCTTCGGCCCCAGCAGGTAACCCACTTGCGGCACCACGCGCAGGTAACGTTCGTCCACCAGGCAACTGGCCAGGCGATGGGTGGTGCTGCGGGTGGTGCCGATCAGCCGGGCGATTTCCTTCAAGTCACGGGCGCCGCTGGCAACCGCCTGGACCACGCCCAGGCCGCGCAGCAAAGTCTGGGTGCCTGTGGGCGCTGCGTCCTTGGTGATTTTTGGATCGTCTTGCTGCATAGCCGGCCTTCAACAGTTAGCGGGGAACGGGCGGCATTATGGTCGCCCGCCCCGTCGGACTACAACTCGATGCGCTCGACCTTCCCCACCAGCAGGATGTAGGACAGCGCGCCAATCAATGCCAGAACGGCGATATAGGTGATGGCCGGGGCAAACGAATCGCCGCTGGCGAGGAACCCAATGACAATCGGCGTGGTGATGGCCGCCAGGTTGCCGATGAAGTTGAACACCCCACCCGTCAACCCGAGCAGCCGTGCTGGGGCCAACGTGGAAACCAGCGACCAGGTGATCGACGCCAGGCCATTGCCGAAGAACGCCAAGGCCAGGAATGCGATGACCAGCGGCGTCGATTCGACGAAATTGGCGCCGATGATCGACGTGGAGATCAGCAGCCCGCCGATGATCGGCAGCTTGCGCGCGAATCCCACGCTGGTGCCACGACGGATCAGCCAGTCGGAAAAGAACCCGGAACACAGCACGCCGACAAACGCCGCAAGGAACGGCAACGACGCCAGCAGGCCGGACTTGATGAAGTCCATGCCGCGATATTTCACCAGGTAGGTCGGGAACCAGGTCAGGAAAAACCACAGCGTGGAGTTGAGGCAGAACTGTCCCAGGTAAATGCCCCACAACTTGCGTTGGGTCAGGACGATCCCCAGGTCGGCCCAGCTGAATTTTGCCTTGGCCTTCGCGGTATCGGCCTGGATATCGACTAATCCGCCACCTTCGCGGATCAGTTCGATTTCAGCCGCATTGGCCCCTTTGAAGTCCCGTGGTTCGCGATAAACCGCGTACCAGATCAGCGCCCAGAGAATGCCCACCGCGCCCGTGGCGACAAACACCATGTGCCAGCCGAACGCATGTTGCAGCCAGGCCAATACCGGCGTCAGGAAGGCCAACCCGACGAACTGCCCGGAGGTGTAGAAACCGATGGCCGTGGCCCGCTCGCGCTCAGGAAACCAGGTGGTGACCACGCGACTGTTGATCGGATACGCCGGCGCTTCCAGCGCACCCACCGCCATGCGCAGCACGAACAGCGCGATGAAACTGGCGGCGAAGCCAAGCATCACCGTGGCCACCGACCACAGCAGCAGCGCCACACTGTAAAGAATGCGCGGCGGCACCCGGTCCACCAGCCAGCCACCAGGAATCTGCATGGCCGCGTAGGTCCAGCCGAACGCCGAGAAAATCAGCCCGACATGAATCGGATCGATGCCCAGGTCACTGGTCAGTGCGGGAGCGGCAATTGAGAGGTTACTGCGGTCCAGGTAATTGATCACCACGGTGATGAACAGCAGGACCATGATGAAAAAACGCTTGCGGCTGGGCGTCACCAACGACGCTTGCGCGCTCAGGGTGTGCGCTTGCATGTGAGGTGCCTCTTTTTATGTTTATTGAGGAATCGGGCGCATTGCTGGAGATCTCCCTGTTTAAGGAGATCGAGTGTGGGAGCGGGCTTGCTCGCGAAGAGGGTGTGTCAGTTAGCGGATGTATTACTGACACACCGTCTTCGCGAGCAAGCCCGCTCCCACATTTAAACCGAGTGAGTCAGAGCACTCACCACTCAGCAAAACTACCATCGGCATGCCGCCAGATCGGATTGCGCCAGCGGTGGCCGATGGCCGCGCGTTCGATGACGTATTCCTCATTGATCTCAATGCCCAGGCCCGGGCCGTTGGGGATTTTCACGAAGCCTTTGTCGTAGTCGAACACCTGCGGATCCTTGATGTAATCCAGCAGGTCGTTGCTCTCGTTGTAGTGGATGCCCAGGCTCTGTTCCTGGATGAACGCGTTGTAGCAAACCGCGTCCAATTGCAGGCACGCCGCCAGGGCGATCGGGCCCAGCGGGCAGTGCAGCGCCAGCGCTACATCGTAGGCTTCGGCCATGTTGGCTATCTTGCGGGTTTCGGTGATGCCACCGGCATGGGACGCATCCGGCTGGATGATGTCCACGTAGCCTTCGCTGAGCACCCGCTTGAAATCCCAGCGGGAAAACAGCCGCTCGCCCAGGGCAATCGGGGTACTGGTCAGCGGCGCCAGTTCTTTTAGGGCCTCGTAGTTTTCGCTGAGCACCGGCTCTTCGATGAACATCAATTTGTAGGGGTCGAGTTCCTTCATCAGCACCTTGGCCATCGGCTTGTGCACGCGACCGTGGAAGTCCACGCCAATGCCGACGTTCGGCCCGACCGCGTCCCGCACCGCCGCGACGTTGGCCAAGGCCAGGTCGACTTTTTCAAAGGTGTCGAGAAATTGCAGCTCTTCGGTGCCGTTCATCTTCACTGCGGTGAAGCCCCGCGCCACCGCCTCTTTCGCCGCACGGGCGGTGTCGGCCGGCCGGTCGCCGCCGATCCACGAATACACACGGATCTTGTCGCGCACCTGGCCGCCCAGCAAGTCGCTGACCGACACGCCCAGGGCCTTGCCCTTGATGTCCCATAGTGCCTGGTCAATGCCGGCCAACGCGCTCATGTGGATCGCCCCGCCCCGGTAGAAGCCGCCGCGATACAACACCGTCCAGATATCTTCGATGTTGCGTGGGTCTTTGCCGATCAGGTAGTCGGACAGTTCCTCGACGGCCGCCGCCACCGTGTGGGCACGACCTTCGACCACGGGCTCGCCCCAGCCGGTCACGCCTTCGTCGGTTTCGACCTTGAGGAAGCACCAGCGCGGCGGAACGATAAACGTGGTCAGTTTGGTGATTTTCATCTTGTTGTCTCTCTTATCAGATGCAGCGCACGGGGCGCTGGAAAAGTCTTCAGTTCAAGGCATTCCACGCGGCCACGTAGGCCTTGGCGCGCACCGCCACTTCGTCCGCCGTCAGGCCCGGCTTGAACAGTCCGGAACCGAGACCGAAACCCTTGACGCCGGCCTCGACGAACACCGCCATGTTGTCCGGCGTGATCCCGCCCACCGGCACCAGCACGGTCCCCGTGGGCAACACCGCCAGCCAGGCCTTGACCACCGCCGGGCCCATTTGCTCGGCCGGGAACATCTTCAGCACATGGGCGCCTTCGGCCAGTGCGGCAAAGGCTTCGGTGGGCGTGGCAACGCCGGGCGACAAGTACAGCCCTGCCGCTTTCGCCGCCCGCAGCACCTTAGGATCGCTGTGGGGCATCACGATGACTTGACCGCCAGCGGCTTTCACTTGCTCGACCTGTTCCGGCGTGAGCACCGTGCCAGCACCGATCAGGCAATCGGCGGGCAACGTACTGCGCAGGATGCGGATACTTTCGTACGGCTCGGGAGAGTTAAGCGGTACTTCGATGACGCGAAATCCGGCGCCATAAAGGACTTCGCCGATAGCGGCGGCCTCGTCCGGACGCAGACCGCGCAAAATTGCGATCAGCCCGTTGTGCGCCAGTGCTTGTGTGAGCATGTCAGACCTCCAGTCGTTTAACGCGATGCGGTGGAATCGAGCAGCCCGGCCGCCACGGCCAGTTGCCACAAACCACGCTCGGTGGCCTGTTCGGCCAGGGTCACCCGGGCAAAACCGCAGGCGTCGAGGGCCCGTTGATAACGGGCGCAGAGTTGGGAATTGCCGATCAGTACCACGGCCGGCAGGTGGATGCTGTCGCGGCGCCGGCGTTGTACGGTGGCCAGCGCCGTCAGCTCATGACCGATCAACAGGCCAGAGAGGTAGTCCGCCTGGGCGCTAGCCATCAGTTCGCCGGTCAAGCCCAGGCTGCGGGCGCTGAACACGGTGGACAACGGGCCGATCTGGCCATCCACCGACAACGCCACTTGCACGCCACGATCAAAGGCCAGGCCGTCGAACGTCGCGCCACGCTGCTGGGTACGGCCGAGAATGCTGTGGTCGCTGAGCACGGCGAAGATCTCACCGGTCATGAAGGTGTCGAAATGCTCGATGCAACCATCGGCCACTTCCACCCATTTCGAGTGACTGCCGGGCAGGCCGATCAGCACGGCTTCGTCCGGCAGGCTGTGCAAGGCACCGAGCACTTGGGTCTCTTCACCGCGCATGACATTGGGCAAGCGTGAACGCTGGATCACCCCAGGCACGATATGCACATCAACGCCGCGAAGACTCCGAACGGTTTGTAGGGAATGTCCGAGATTGGCGACGTTGGCGGGTGTGTCGCAGTAAGGCGCTTCGCGCCAGCCCTGAGCACTGCCGACCATGCCGCAGGCAATGACAGGCAAGCCAGGCTGTGCATCGAGCCAGTCGCCGCAGGCCTCATCGAAGGCCAATTCGAAGCCGTCGACGCACACCCGGCCGGCCAGGGTTCGCGGCCCGGAGGGCAACTGCATGATCCCCGTCGACAGCGAGCGCTGTTCGAGCACCTCGCCACCGGCGGCGAGTTTGTAAGCCCGTAATGAGGTGGTCCCCCAATCGAGCGCGATCAATTGCGCCTGCATCCGCTTCACCTGTTTTGTTTTTTGGCAGTGAGTGAGACGGACTATAAACCTGGGCGCGATTAAATCTCAATATATAAATATCACTCCCATATAGTGGGATATAAAGATCACCTACAAAGCCAATCGCCATTCAGCCACGACCCTGCTACGTTTCCTGTCCGGACGCCTTAGAATTCAGGGAACAAGTGATGGGACAACTGCTGAAAATCCTCGGTCGTACTTCCTCGATCAACGTCAGAAAAGTGCTGTGGACCTGCCAGGAACTGGAAATAACCTACGAGCGTGAGGACTGGGGTATCGGCTTTACGCCGACCCATGATCCAGCGTTCCTGGCCCTCAATCCCAATGCCCAGGTGCCGGTGATCATTGATGAGAACGGCGTGCTCTGGGAGTCAAATACCATCTGCCGCTATTTGGTAGGCAAGAACGGACGCAGCGACTTACTGCCCCTTGAGCCTGCAGCCCGGGCCCGCGTTGAACAGTGGATGGACTGGCAGGCAACGGAACTCAACCCGTCATGGGGCTACGCGTTCCACGCGCTGGTGCGCAAGAATCCGGATTTCCAGGACCCGCAGCGCATTGCCGCCGGCATCAAAGGCTGGAACGAGAAGATGGGTTTGTTGGAACAACAGTTGAACCGCACCGGCGCCTACGTGGCCGGTGCGCAGTTTTCCCTCGCGGACGTGCTCATCGGCCTGTCTGTGCATCGCTGGCGCCAGACGCCCATGGAGCGTCCCGACTATCCGGCCGTGGCCGCCTACTGCAAACGCCTCGAACGGCGGCCGGGGTTTGCCGAATACGCATCCGCGGCACACTCATGAAGCACTCAGTTGCCGTGGGCGAAATCCCGTAGCACCTTGCCATCCATCCGGTAGCGCACCCACTCTTCCTGGGGTTGCGCACCGAGGGATTTGTAGAAGTCGATGGCCGGGGTGTTCCAGTCCAGCACGCTCCACTCGAAGCGACCGCAATCGTTGTCACAGGCAATCTTCGCCAGATGCCGCAACAGTGTCTTGCCCGCTCCGCCACCGCGCTGGTCAGGCGTGATGTACAAGTCTTCAAGGTACAGGCAGTTGCTGCCCAGCCAGGTGGAATAGCTGAAGAAAAACACCGCAAAACCAATCGGCACGCCGTCCCGCAGGCAGATCAGCCCATGGGCGGTCGCGCCTTCGCTGAACAGACTGCGTTCGATGTCAGCCACACTGGCAATGACTTCGTGGCGAGCCTTTTCGTAATCGGCCAACTCAGTGATGAAAGCAAGGATTTGAGGCGCATCGCTGGGTTGCGCAGGACGGATCTCGATCGACATGAACAGGCCTTGTAGCCAATTGAAAGCGCCATACTAAGCCGCCACAGGGCGCTCGTCACACATGAAAAAGAACATCTCCACCGAAGTACCTGCAAACAAAGGATCTGTCATGACCGCCGCCTTTGCGCCACTACAAACCGTCGCCGCTCAATTGTTACCCCATGCGCTGGAGCCTTCGGAGGACGGCGCGCACGATCTGTCGCACCTGCAACGGGTCTGGCACAACGTGCGTACCCTCCAGGGTCATGAGGGCGGTGATCTGTCTATTCTGCTGGCGGCGACGTTGCTGCATGACTGCGTGGCTGTGGAAAAGAACTCACCCTTGCGCGCCCAGGCTTCTCGACTGGCGGCAGACAAGGCATCGACCCTGTTGTCGACGCTGAACTGGCCAGACGAAAAAATCAGTGCCGTCGCCCATGCCATCGAAGCTCACAGTTTCTCGGCCAATATTCCTGCCGTCACGCTCGAAGCAAAAATCCTCCAGGACGCCGACCGCCTCGACTCACTGGGCTTGCTCGGAGTCGCGCGGACGTTCTACGTTGCCGGACGCATGGGCAGTGCGCTCTACGATCCCGAGGATCCGCAAGCCAAGTCGCGAGATTATGATGATCGTCGTTTCTGCCTCGATCATTTCCAGACCAAGTTGTTGCACCTGGCCGACGGTTTCCAGACCGTCACCGGGCAACACATGGCGCAGGTCCGTCACGAAAAGCTAAAAGGCTTCATGGAGCAATTCATCGAAGAAGCCGGACTCGACGCCTAGACCATTCGTCGCGCCCGAGGCACCAACGCAAATCCAGCGCAGCCCAAGATCAGGCAAGCATTCTGAAAATGGAGGCGACACCATGATCACTTCAAGGCTGACTGCACTCACATTGGCCACGCTGCTGTCCTCGGTGGCCTTCGCGGCCTCTACCTCCGGCACCGGGCCGACCGATCCCGTGGAGCCGCCCAACTCCCCCGCCACGCAAGGCCTGCCCAAGTTGAACACCGACGGCACCGGCGGCGGCCTGAACAATGGCCAGCCACCGGCCACCGGCACCGATCCGCGGGTGCAGGGTAATGACACGGGGCGCCAGGGGGGCATGAATACACCGGACTCGACCACGCCTGATAACGCCGAGACTGGGGTAGGCTCGAAAACCACGACCGGTGGTTCGGGCTCCGAAGGTGGCGCCGCCAGCCAGTAGCCTCTGCCCGGACATTTGAGGAGGAACATCCCATGCCTCGTGGAAGCAAAGAAAAATACACCGCCGAGCAAAAGCGCAAGGCCGAACACATTGAAAAGAGTTATGAGAAAAAGGGCGTGTCCGAGAACGAGGCCGAGGCACGGGCTTGGGCAACGGTGAACAAGCAGTCCGGTGGCGGCGAACGTTCTGGTGGCTCTGGCAAGGAAAAACCGGCGGCGGCCAAGAAAACCGACCGCAAGGAATCAGCCCGCCGCGCCGCCAAGACCCGCGAAGGTCACCCGCGCACCAGCAAAGCCTCCCACGGGACCCAGACCGTGGACAGCCTGATGAAGGAGGCCCGGGCGAAAAATATTCCCGGGCGCTCGAAGATGCGCAAGCAGGAATTGGTCGAAGCGTTGCGCAAGGCGGGGTGATCGTTGGCGTCAGGGAGGACGCTATCGCCAACGATCTCTGTTTTCAGCGTTGCTTCAAGCGGTCAATCACCACCGCCAGCAGCAGGATCGAGCCGCGAATGACGTATTGGTAGAAGGTGTCGATGTTCTTCAGGTTCATCGCGTTTTCGATGATTGCCAGAATCAGCACACCGGCGATGACATGGCGGATCATGCCGATACCACCGCTCAACGACACGCCGCCGAGCACGCAGGCCGAGATTACGGTCAGTTCGAAGCCCTGGCCGATCATTGGCTGGCCCGAAGTCATGCGCGACGCCAGGATCACCCCGGCCAAGGCACCGATCACGCCATGGACGGCGAAGATGATGATTTTGGTGCGATCAACGTTCACCCCGGCCAACAATGCCGCTTCCTGGTTGCCACCGATGGCCATGGTGTTGCGCCCGTAGGTGGTGTAGTTCAGCAGCCAGCCGAAAAACAGAAAGCAGACGATGGTGATCAGGATCGGCACCGGCACGCCAAACATCTGGCCATTGCCGAACACAAAGAACGATTCCTGGGACACCCCCACCGCTTTGCCGTTGGCAAAAATGTAGGCCAGGCCACGGACGATCTGCATGGTCGCCAATGTGGTGATCAACGCATTGACCCGCAACTTGGCGATGACGATGCCGTTGATCAGGCCAACGATCAGCCCCATCACCAGCGCCGCGCTGATGCCGAGGAACACGCTGTTGGTGTCACGCATCACCACCGCCGCAACCACGCCGGCACAAGCGATCACCGAGCCGACCGACAAGTCGAAGTGTCCGGACGCCAGGCAATACAACATGGTGCAGGCGGCGATGCCGGTGGTGGAAATCGCCAGGCCCAGTCCGCGCATGTTCAGCGGCGACAGGAAGTTGTCGATCATCAGGGTGCAGAGCACGAAGATGCCGACGGCCGCCAGCAGCATGACCCAGTCATCCAGGAAGCGACGCAGGTCCAGGGGTTTGCGTGCCGTTGGCAGTGCATTGTTTTGAATGGTCATGATTACCTCTCAGTTCGCCGCGTCGGCAACGCGTTGGCGTGGCAGCGCCAGTTGCAGCAGGTTGGATTCGTTGGCCTGGTCACGCGGCAACTCGCCGCGCATGGCCCCTTCGCAGAGCACCAGGATTCGGTCGGAAATACCCATCACTTCCATCAGGTCGCTGGACACCACAATCACCGCGATGCCGTCGGCCGCCAGGCTGTGGATAATCTGGTAGATCTCGGCCTTGGCACCGATGTCGATACCGCGGGTCGGCTCGTCCAACAGCAGGACTTTCATCGGCATCGACAGCCAGCGACCGAGGATCGCCTTCTGCTGATTGCCACCGGACAGGTACATGATTTTCTGCCCCGCCGTCGGGGTTTTCACTTTCAGCGCCTTGATCTGTTTGTCGGCGTTGCTCCGCTCCCAATCGCCACGCAACAGGCAGCCGAGGGTGGAATGGCTGCTGCGGGCGCTGATGTTGATGTTCTCGCTCACGCTGGCCAGCGGCATGATGCCTTCTTTCTTGCGGTCTTCCGGGCAGAGCAGCACGCCGGCGGCGATGGCATCGCGGGGCGAACGCAATTTCAGTTCTTCACCATGCAACACCAGGCGCCCGTCCGTCTGACGCTCAAGGCCACTGAGCAAGCGCAGCAGTTCGGTACGACCGGCCCCCACCAACCCGAACAGCCCGAGGATTTCCCCCTTGTGCACTTGGAAACTCACGGGCTCGCGCAGTCCCGGGCCGAGCAGGCGATCAACCTGCAACGCCACGTCGCCGCGCTCGCGGGCACGGTAATCGTAGATGTCCTGGATATCGCGACCGACCATGCACGTCACCAACTGATCGTGGGTCAGTTCACTCATGTTCTCGAAGGTCCGTACGTAGCGGCCGTCCTTGAACACCGTCACCGCGTTACAGATGCGGAACACTTCTTCCATGCGGTGACTGACGTACAGCACCACTTTGCCCTCGTCCCGCAGGCGGGTAATGATCGCCATCAAGCGGTCGATTTCCCGTGCCGAGAGGCTACTGGTGGGTTCATCAAAGGCAATGACATGGGCGCCACGGGACAAGGCCTTGGCGATTTCCACCAATTGGCGCTGGCCGAGGGACAGACGACCGACTTTTTCCTGGGGGTCGATTTCATCGGCCAGGCCTTTGAGCAGCGTCAACGCCTGCTGGCGCAGCAGCCCACGATTGACCAGGCCGAAACGGGCCGGCAAATGGCCAAGGAACAGATTCTCGGCGACAGTCATTTCTGGCACCAGGTGCAGCTCCTGGTGAATCACCGCCACGCCGCTGGCAATGCTGTCGGCGGTGGATTTGAAGACCATCGTCTGCTCGCCGATCTGTAAATCGCCGCTGCTCGGGATGTAGGCACCGCCGAGGATCTTCAACAACGTGGACTTGCCCGCGCCGTTCTCGCCCATCAAGGCATGAACCTGCCCCGGATGAGCAACGAAACTGATATTGGCCAGCGCCTGCACGCCAGGAAAGGATTTACCGATCCCGTTGAACCGCAAGCTGCCGCCGATGTTGTGTTGCTGTGTCGCTGTTTGCGCTTGCATAACCACCTCGAACTCACAGAGATCAAGCGACCCCGTTGCCGGGGTCGCTTTGAATCAATCGGCCATCAATTCCACAGGCCGATTTTTTCCAGCTCTTGCTTGAAGTTCTCCCGAGTGATCAGCGTCACTTCGTCCATGGCGGTGTACTTCGGCGGCTCCTTGCCGGTGGTGACCCACTCGAACATCATTTCGGCAGTTTTGTAGCCTTCGATGTGTGGGCTAGGCAGCATCGAACCGAAGAAACCGCTGTTGGGCTTTTTCAGTTCGCCGATGGCGTCAGTGCCGTTGATGCCGATACCGATTACATTGGCCGCCGCAAAACCGGCGCTTTCAGTGGCGCGTACGCCGCCCAGCACAGTGTTGTCGTTCATGCCACCGATGATCAGGTTTTTCGCGCCGCCGGGCAGTTTCACCAGGGCCGAGTTGGTGGCATCCATGCTGCCGGGTACATCGAGGGTTTTCAGCGCGGTGTAAAGAATGTGATCGTCCGGAAAGCCGGCCTTCTTCAGGGCGTCCACCGAACCGTCGGTGCGCTTCTTGCCAGTGTCCAGTTCGTTATAGGTGTTGATCACCGCGTAGGTGTCTTTCCAGTCCCAGCCGCGTTTTTTCGCTTCAGCGGCCATGGCGCTGCCCTGCTTCTGGCCTACTTCGAACGCGGCCATGCCCAGGTACGGCACGTCTTCCATGAACTTGCCATCGGAACCGACGAAACGGTCATCGACGGCAATCACTTTCATGTCGTTGAGCTTGGCCTTGGCCATGATGGCTGGGCCGAGGGACACGTCGGGCGGGCAGATTACAAAGCCCTTGGCGCCGTTGGCGGCGAGGCTGTCGATGGCCGAGAGGGTCTTCTCTCCGTCGGGCACGGCGATCTTGATCACCTTGAAGCCCTTGTCCTTGCCCGCCTTTTCGGCGAACGCCCATTCGGTCTGGAACCAAGGCTCCTCGGCCTGCTTGACCAGAAAACCGATTTTCACTTCTTCAGCCGCCAGCAAGCTGCTGCTGAGGCTGACCGCGGTAACCGCCAGGGCGGCGCGGCACAGGGAACGGATCCCACGACGATGATTCATAGTTGACTCCTTGTTTTTTTTATTGAAAGCCAAACGTCCAGGGTTCTGCTCCACCATCGGTGGAAATGCGCAGGCTGGGCGGTCAAATCAAGTTGCTACACAGCATAGGCCCAAATAGTCATATCGTATGATGATTGGATTACAGGCAAAGTTTCCGACTGCAACCCAGGAATATTCAGTCGTGGTACATGACCGAACGTCCACCATCGATGGTGATGCATGACGCGTTGATAAAAGGTGCTTCATCGCTGGCCAGGAACACGGCCGTCATTGCCACTTCGATCGGTTGCCCGATACGCTTTGGCGGGTGCAGATCCAGCGCACGCTGGCGTTCGGCATGAGGATCGGCAAAGCCGTTCCAGTAGTCGACATTCAGTTGGGTTTCGATATAACCCGGCGCAATGGCGTTGACTCGTACCCCTTTTGGCGCATATTCGATACCCAGGGCGCGGGTCAGGCCAAGCAGGCCGTGCTTGGCCACCGGGTAAGGGAAACAGCCGGGAATGATGTGGGACGAATGGGTCGACGCGATGTTGATGATGCTGCCCACGCCCTGTTCGATCATCTGCGGCAACACCGCCTTGCAGCCATACCAGGCGCCATCCAGGTCGATGGCGAAGCAGCGACGCCAGTCTTCTTCACTCATTTCCAATGGGTCGCGGAACACGTTGACGCCGGCGCAATTCACCAACACGTCGATACGGCCGTGCAGCTCGACCGCACGGCGGGCCATGGCGTGCAGGTCCTGCTGGTTCGACACATCGGCTTTCAGCGCCTGCACGTCCGACCCGCGCTCACGCCAGTGGGCGGCGACTGTCTCGACCTTCTCGGCCTGAATGTCACTGATCACCAACCGTGCCTGTTGCGAAGCGAACGCGGCGACGATGGCCTCGCCGATACCCTGGGCAGCGCCAGTCAGCAACACGACCTTGTTCTTCAGTCGCTCGCCCTTCGGTGGCTCGGGCACTGGCGGCAAGGCAAGGGCTTCAGCCATGGCTCAAGACTCCTGCTCGCAGGCACGACAAAAACCGGGCATCCAGGGATGACCGGTCACAAGGCATTGTAAAAAACCGTGAGTCTCGTACGCCGCCAGGGCGTACGGGGGAGGATCGTTGCATCACTTCACCTGTTTTGTTTTTTTAGTGTGAGTGCGTATCGCTGATGGAGCCGACTATAAACCCGACCACCAAATAATCTCAATATATATATTTACATCCCATATTTTGGGACAACCCCAGCAAACCGAGTACAGGCCACACCAGGGACATCCACCCGCATCGACAGCACGGCACCGTCCAGCGGATGGCCCAGCGGACTCGCCGCGCTGGTGATGTACAACGTCTTGAGGTCCTCACCACCGAACACACAACTGGTCGGTCGGCTGACGGGCAACTCGATCACCCGATCGACATGACCGTCCGGGTGCAACCGCAGCAGGCAACTGCCATCCCAGCGCGCGTTCCAGATATAACCCCGGGCATCCATTGCCGAACCGTCCGGCCCACCACGGGGGTGGGGGCCAAACCAGACCTGCGCGGGCGCCAGGTTGCCCTCAGGGTAGATAAAGTGTCGGTACAACGTGCCATCGAGACTATCGCCGAAATACACCGTGGTGCCATCGGGGCTCCATAGCAAGGTGTTGGGAATGCCCAGCCCGCGCAACAACGGCATGACCCGACCATCACTGCTGACGCGAAACAGCCCGCCGGACCGCTGCTCGACAGGCAAGTCCTCGCCCTCTTCGCCGATGTTGTTCTGCATGGTGCCAAGCCAGAGTTGGCCCAGGGCATCGCAACGGGCTTCGTTGGGCCGATTTCCGGGCTGGGGATCGGCCATGCACAGCAGCGTCAAGCGGGGTTCCAGCCCCGGTGAGTCGAGATCCAGCCGGTACACACCACTGCTCAGGGTCACCAGCGCGTCGCCACTCTGGGTTGGAATGAAGGCAGACACATGCTCGGGCATCTGCCAGATCTGCACATTGGCGCCGATCAGTCGCAGCGCCTGCTTGCCGGCGATATCAACCCAATACAGTGCTTGTGTCGGCACATCCCAGAACGGCCCCTCACCCAATGTCGCCCGATGTTCCGTCACCGCTGTCCACTTCATTGAAACCTCCTGTTTCCAGCTTGCCCGGCAGCGTCTGTTCGACCGGCCATGACATTTGGGTAAAAGCGCTTGATCGCCAGGTCGGCATTATCGATCAGCGTCATGCAGGCCCAGACACCGCGCGCCGCGTCACGGGCGGCGATGGCGTCGGCGATGTCCTTGTGAATCGGCAAGGTGCGGCGCAGCTCATCCGGGTCGGCGGCCGACACCTCGAACGACACCGCCAGCAGCGCGCCCAGGGCCGGGACCATCTGTTCGATGAATTGATTATGGCTGGCCGCGAGGATGCACTCGTGGAAAAACTGGTCGGCGCGGTTGTAATCGGCGCCGCTGTCCACCGCCCGCTCCAGGGCATGGTAGGCCAGGCGGATCGCCTGTACCTGATCGGCCGTGGCCCGCTCGCAAGCCCAGCGCACCGCCATCGGCTCGATGGTACGGCGCAGGTCCAGCAAGTCATCGACAAAGTTTTCCGGCAGGCCGCTGCGCGACAGCCAGCCGACCACCTGCGGGTCGAACAGGTTCCAGCGCCGCACCGGCAACACCCGCGTACCGACTTTCGGCCCGACTTCGAGCATGCCTTTGGCCACCAGGGTCTTGATCGCCTCGCGAATCACTGTGCGGCTGACGCCCAGTTGCTGGCCCAAGTCCGCCTCGACCTTGATGGTCTGCCCAGGCTTGACCTGGCCGGCGGCGATCCAGCCCCCCAGCCAATCGACGGTCGATGCATGAAAACTGCTGGACATGAAAACCCCGTGGACCACTCTTATTGGTGGCCCACGCTAATCATCATATGATTGAGTGTCAATTTGAATTTTACGCAAACCACCTGTGGGAGCGGGCTTGCTCGCGATAGCGGTCGTTCAGCCAACACTGATGTTGGATCAACCATTGCCATCGCGAGCAAGCTCGCTCCCACAAGGGGTCAGGGTTCCAAGCCTATCGGGAAGAACACCCCACCACTCCAAACCCCCAACCAACGCTGCCCATCGATCTCGCGACTGACCGCCAGCTCCACCAGTTGGTAGAACACATTGCGGTGGATCAGCGCTTCGAGGTTGCTGCGCACATGCACATAGGGCGCAGGCTCCTGGGTCTGGGGATCGATCACCACCCGCAGCGGATGCCCGGCACCGGCCTCGGTGGTTTCCTCGACATTGGTGGTGAAGCGCAACAACTGCCCTTCCCCTTGACCTCCAACCTCGAGGGTCACGGCCACGAACGGCGCATCGTCGACTTTGATGCCGACTTTTTCCACGGGGGTAATCAGGAAGTAATCATCGCCGTCGCGGCGGATGATGGTGGAGAACAGCTTGACCATCGGCTTTCGCCCGATAGGCGTGCCCAGGTAGTACCAGGTGCCGTCACGGGCGATGCGCATGTCGATGTCGCCGCAGAAGTCGGGGTTCCACAAGTGGACCGGCGGCAGGCCTTTGGTCTTGGGGATCTGCCCCAGCAAGTCATTGGCTTTTTGCGGTCCGCTCATGGTGACTCCTTATTTACTCGTCGCCCATCCCCAGCAAGGTGCGGGCATATTCACGCAAAGGCGCGGCGATGAGGTCTTGTGGCTGCTTGTCGTGCAACGTCAGTAAACCGCCACGACTCTTGATCCGTGCAGTATCAATCAAATACTGGGTGCTGGTCTCGATCAACATGATTTGAATCACGCTGGTATCCACACCCAGGCGATCCACCGCTTCTTCATCTTGCCATTCGTCGGTGTTGCCGATGCGGTTATCGGCCTTGGCGAACCGGGTGTAAAGCAAGTAATGGGCACCGGCGGCACGGGCTTCGCCCATGGCCTGGTCGAGGCCTTCGGGAACACGGGCGCGACGGACCATGGGGAAATATTCGATGAAACCGTTAAAGGCTTCTTCGGCCACGACGTTGGGACGCGGATAGGCGCTGCCGGGTGGCGCGAAGGCCCCCTGAGCGATGTAGATGAACGAGTCCGGCTGAATACGCAGGTTGTTTATACGACGGCTTTCGCTATGGTCCAGCAGGCCAGCGTCGCTCATGTGGTAACGAACGCCCTCCCCCATGTCGCTGACATTCATGCAGCCACCAAGCGCCAAAACGGCCAGCAGCAAAACCAGGCTACGCATCCTACCCTCCAAAAACCGGTGACGGAAAACCGGCGAATGGCCAGTGGATGCAGCTTTTGCGCCAGCTCATCGAAATACGGGTGTCAGACGGATCCAAGCTGAATGAAAAATGGCTATCGCGGGCAAGCCTTGCTCCCACAAGAAGATGAACACCGTACCTGTGGGAGCAAGGCTTGCCCGCGATTGCCTTCGGTCAGCCGCCGATGATTTTCATGATGGTCGCGCCACCGGAGAACGCCACTTCCTGCTTATCTCCCAACGCCTTGACCAGCAGGCGCTGCAGCGCCGGCAATGCCTGATGGCGAGGTTTATCCAAAAGGTCGCCGACGAAATGACGGTTACTCGACGACAGGCAGCCATGCAGCCACCCCGTAGAGGACAACCGCAGCCGGGAGCAGGTACGGCAGAAAGGCACGCTTTCGTTGGCGATCACGCCAAAGTGCCCCAACCCCGGGATCTCATAGCGCACCGCCGTGGCATCCACTGGCGCGTCGGCTTGCAGGTATTCGTATTGTTCGCCAATCAGGCTCAGCAACTGTTGAAGACTGACGAACTGCTGCAGGAAGGCGTTGGAGTCGCTGGCCAGGTGGCCCATGCGCATCAACTCGATGAAACGCAACTCATAGCCACGTTCCAGGCAGTATTCGAGCAAAGGCATCACCTGGTCCAGGTTCTGCCCACGCAACGGCACCATGTTGACCTTGATCTTCAGCCCGGCCGCCCGGGCCTGCTCCATGCCGTCGAGCACGGTCGCCAGGTCGCCGCCACGGGCGATACTGCGAAACGCAGCGGGGTCCAGGGTGTCGAGGGAAACGTTGATCCGGCGAATGCCAGCGTCTACCAGCAACGGCAGTTTTTTCGCCAGCAACTGACCGTTGGTGGTCAGGCTGATGTCTTCCAGGCCCATCTGCCCCACCGCCGTCATGAAACTTTCAAGCTTGGGGCTGACCAGTGGCTCGCCACCGGTGATGCGCAGCCGTTCGATGCCGGCGGCTTCGATCAGGTAAGCCACGCCCCGCGCCATGGCCTCGGCCGACAGTTCATCCTGCGCAGCCACCAGCCGCTTGCCGTTGGGCACGCAGTAGGTACAGGCGTAATTGCAGGCGGAAGTCAGGCTGATCCGCAAATTGCGAAAACGCCTGCCTTGACGGTCAACGATCATGGATCACTCCGGCGAAAGAAGAATCGGACCCGTGAAACTTGACCTCTAAATCAAGTTTTCGCAAGGCCCAAGCCTGAGTATATTCCTGGGGCACTGCGCCATGTAAGCGGACATGGCGCAATAAGGCATCTGAATGTCAGTTGCTCGGGACGTCGGTATCGCGCTTGCGCTTGTTGCCCATGCGCACGCCAATGTCCATCAGGAACTGGAAAAAGCCTTCCTGGTCTTCCAGCACGTTGCTCCAGAACGGCGAGTGATACAGCGCCACCGCGCCGTGCACCAACGCCCAGGCCGCGCAGTAATGGAAATAAGGCGGCACGTCTTCGAGCTTGCCTTCGCTGATCCGCCCCTTGATCAGCAGGGTCAGGCGTTCGAAGTTCGAGGCGCGGATCTTGTGCAGCTCCTCGACCATCTCCGGCACCTGATTGCCCTTGACCACCTTCTCTTCCAGGCGATCGAACAAGCGGTAGCGTTGCGGGTCGCGCATGCGAAACTCGAAGTAGGCCCGCGACAGGGCCTCCTTGTCCTTGTCCACATCGGCCGAATGCAGCAACTCGTTCAAATCGCGCTCGTAATCGAGCATCAGGCGCAGGTAGATCTCCGCCTTGGATTTGAAATGTTTATAAATCGTGCCTTTGCCGATACCCACGGCATCCGCAATCATCTCGACGGTGACACTGTCTTCACCCTGGTCGAGGAACAACTTGAGCGCGGTGTCGAGAATTTCCTGCTCGCGGCGGCGAAACTCACGGACCTTACGGGGTTCTTTGTGCATAAGAAAAAGGTCTGAAGGGTCAAAATTCGAAGCCGGGTATTATGCCTAACTTACGCAAAAATGCACGGATCATCCGTTCTCGGCCACAGTTCTTCGGAAAACCGTGCAGGCCAGGCTTCCCGCTTTTCGCTCCAACACGCCGTCCTGGCAAGCCTTGGCGACAGTGAGAACTTATCCGAAGCGAGCGTATTCCAAATTTGTTTAAAAACCACCCTGCCCAGACTGGACGCGTGGGGATACTGATCAATACTTGAACTGTCGGGGCGACATCTCCCCCAAGTGACGCACCGATAAGGGTACCAATGGACCGCGTGCCTTTGTTTTACTCCTAATGGTCTTAACCCGGATTCACCCCCCAGAACCCGGGTTTTTTTTGCCTGAAGTTCAGGCGTGCGTCGGCCGCACGTGGGCCAGTGGAAACAATTGCTTAAAATTTTCCGTGGTCTGTTCGGCGAACCGCTCATAGGACTCACCACGCAACATCGCCAAAAACTCCGCCACCTCCCGTACGTATTGCGGAAGGTTCGGCTTGCCGCGATACGGAATCGGCGCCAGGTACGGTGAATCGGTTTCCACCAGCAGGCGATCAGCCGGCACTTTACTGGCCACGTCGCGCAGGGCGTCGGCATTGCGAAAGGTGACAATCCCGGACAAGGAAATGTAATACCCCATGTCCAGCGCCGCCTTGGCCATCTCCCAGTCTTCGGTGAAGCAATGCAGCACGCCAGCCTGGGGCAACCCAGCGTCACGCAGCAAGGCCAGGGTGTCGGCCCGGGCGCCGCGGGTGTGGATGATCACCGGTTTGCCGGTCTGACGCGCGGCCTCCAGGTGCAGCCGGAACGAGGCCTGCTGGACCTCGGCGGCTTCCGGCTCGTAGTGATAGTCCAGGCCGGTTTCGCCAATGGCGACCACCCGTGGGTGATCGAGCTCTCGTAGCAGCCAGTCAAGGGCCGGTGCGGCATCGGGCTGGACATCCAGTGGATGGATACCGACCGAACAATCGACATCCGCATAACGTTCAGCCAGCGCCTTGACGTCGGCGGCGTTGTCGGCACTGACACCGATGCACAGGAAGTGTCCGACGCCCCGCTGGCGGGCAGCGTCCAGCGCAGCGTCCAGGGAGCCGTCATGGGCAGCGAGGTCGAGACGGTCAAGGTGGCAATGGGAATCTACAAGCATAGAGGGCTGGGCTACATCGTATGGGTGGGACGGTCGGACTTCAGGGTTCCGGCCAGGTGGGTTTCGATCTGATTGCGGGCCACATTGTCGCCGTCATTGAACTGCACGCCAACGCCAGCGGCCCGGTTACCCTGGGCACCTTTGGGGGTCATCCAGATCACCTTGCCGGCGACCGGGATCTTCTCTGGTTCATCCATCAGGCTCAACAGCATGAACACTTCATCGCCCAGGCGATAATTCTTGTTGGTGGGAATGAACAGGCCGCCATTCTTGATGAAGGGCATGTAGGCGGCGTAAAGCACCGACTTGTCCTTGATCGTCAGGGACAGGATGCCGTTGCGTGGCCCGGGACTGACAGGTTCGTTCATGCTGATCTCCCGCTACGATTGAGCAGAGTCTAGTCAGTTTTGACCAGGCAGACTCGCCCACTGCACCAACAGCGCCTCGAGCAACAGCACCCGATTGAGGTTCGCCTTGCTCAACACCTTTTGCCGTTGGGCAAGAATCCAGTCCTGAATGTTCAAGATTTTGTCCTGGCTGCTTTTTTGCGCCAGGTATTGGATCACCTTGCGCATGTCCGCCAACCCGAGGCCCGCTTCGTCCTCGGTGAGTTGGTAGCGCAGGATCAGGCTCGACCAGTCGCAGAACCAGTCAAACAGCAACAGCAATGGGATGGCATTCCAACCTTCAGCCAGTTGCGTGGGGGATTGCTGCTGCTTGAGCAGTTTTTTCACACCGTCCACTACCAGCGCCCGCTGCTCGCGCACGCCCTGGGCTTGAAGACTGACAGCCGCCAGGGGCGAACCGGCAGCGAGGGTCAGCAACTCGACACGCTCTTCATCAGAGTTGTCAGGCAGAGCCTGGGCCAGCCACTGCAAACTCATCGCCTCACTCGGCAGCGGGCAAGCCTGCTGCACGCAACGGCTCTTGATGGTCGCCAGCAAGCGACTCGGCTGATGGCTGACCAGCAACAGCACGGTGTCGCCGGAGGGCTCTTCGAGACTCTTGAGCAGGGCGTTGGCGGCGTTGATGTTCATCGACTCGACTGGCTCGATCAGCACCACTTTGCGCCCGCCCATTTGTGCGGTCTGGACCACGAAACTGACCAAATCACGCACCTGGTCGACCTTGATCGCCTTGTCCGCTTCCTCCGGCTCCAACACGTAATTGTCCGGATGGCTGCCCGCCTTGAGCAGCAGGCAGGACTTGCATTCACCACAAGCGTTCGCGGCACCCGGACGCTGGCACAGCAGGCTGGCCATCAGGCGTTCGGCCAGCGCGCGCTTGCCGATGCCGGCCGGACCGTGCAGCAGATAGGCATGGGCATGCTGGGCACGACCGGCCAGTTGCTGCCAGAGCCCCTCCTGCCATGGGTAGGCTTCAGCCACGGGCACGCTCCAGCAAACGTGGCAGCAAGCCGTCCAGGGACTGCTGGACCTGCATCAACGGCTGAGCGGCATCGATCAATAAGTAACGGGCTGGATCGGCCTTGGCGCGACTCAGGAAGGCATTGCGTACCGCGTTGAAAAACGCCTGGCCCTCGAGCTCGAAACGATCCAGCCGGCCACGGGCGCTGGCGCGGGCCAGGCCAATTTCCACCGGCAGATCGAACACCAGGGTCAGGTCAGGCCGCAGCTCACCCTGGACGAAGGTCTCCAGCGCGGCGATGCGCTCCAGGGACAAGCCCCGGCCACCGCCCTGATAGGCGTAGGTCGAATCGGTAAAACGATCGCAGAGCACCACCGCGCCACGGGCCAGCGCAGGGCGAATCACTTCGGCCAAGTGCTGCGCACGGGCCGCGAACACCAGCAACAGCTCGGTGTCAGGGTTCATGACTTCTTCGACCGGCGCCAACAGCACTTCGCGAATCCGCTCGGCCAACGGCGTACCGCCAGGTTCACGGGTCAGTACCACCTCAAGGCCGGCAGCCCGCAGGCGTTCGGCCAGGTATTCGCGGTTGGTGCTCTTGCCGGCGCCCTCGGGGCCTTCCAGCGTTATAAACAAGCCAGTCACGGGCGATCCTTAATCAAAGTCATTGCGGGCTCGGCGGCTCGCTGGCATTCGGTTCGGGTGCAGGTTGCTGTTCAGGTACTTCGGGCGACGGCGCGGGAATCGGCACCTGCTCGTCCGGCGTGCCCGGAGCCGGGCTGGAACGGTAATCGGCGCGGCGCTTGAGCTGAAACTCACGCACCGCGTTGTTGTGCGATTCCAGGTCATCGGAGAACACATGGCTGCCATCACCGCGGGCGACAAAGTAAAGGCTGTTGCCCGACACCGGGTTCAACGCGGCATGAATCGCTTCGCGCCCCACCATCGCAATCGGCGTGGGCGGCAGGCCTGGAATCAAATAGGTGTTGTACGGATTTTCTTCTCTCAGGTGGGCACGGGTGAGTTTGCCGGTGTAGCGCTCGCCCAGGCCGTAGATCACCGTAGGGTCGGTTTGCAGCAGCATGCCCAGGCGCATGCGGCGCACGAATACACCAGCGATCTGCCCGCGTTCCTGGGGCACACCGGTTTCCTTTTCCACCAGGGACGCCATGATCAGCGCCTGGTAGGGCTGGGTGTAAGGCAGATCGGTGGCACGCTGGGCCCACTCTTTGGCAAGCACGTCTTCCAGCCGGGCATAGGCTTTTTCCAGCAGATCGGCATCCGAGGTTCCGCGCACGAAGCGATAGGTGTCCGGGAAGAACCGACCTTCGGGAAATACCCCGGAATGGCCAAGACGCTCCATCACCTGGCTGTCGCTCAGGCCAGCGAGGGTCTGCTGGAGTTTTTCATCCTTGGCCAGCGCCGCGCGGACCTGACGAAAATTCCAGCCTTCCACCAGGGTCACGCTGTACTGCACCACTTCGCCGCGCTTCCAGACGTCGATCAGGCCTTGCATCGTCATGCCCGGCACCATCCGGTATTCACCGGAGTGCAATGGCTGGTCGGCGAGATTGAAGCGCCAATAGACTCGCAGCCAAAAGGCGTCCTTGATCAGGCCGTCGGCTTCGAGGCGTTTGAGGGTTCCAGTCGGGGTGGTCCCGTTGGGCACGTCCAGCAATTCTTCCTGGGTGATATTCAGCGGCTGTTGCAGCGCCGAATAAATCTTCCAGGCCGAAGCGCCCAACAACAGCCCTGCCAGAACCAGTCCGGTTTCCAGCAGCAGCAAGAATTTACGTCTCACGAATCAAACATCCAATAGCGCGCGGGCAAGGGTCTGCAGTTTACGGGTGAGCGGCCCAACCGACCAGCGCGCCGAACCACATGTGTGCACTGGCCACACGCCATAGACGCTGTTGCAGACGAAGACTTCATCGGCCTGGTGCAGCTGTTCAAGGCGAATGTCGGTGATTTGCGTGGCGATACCTTGAGACTCGGCTTGAAACAATAATTCTGCGCGCATCACGCCGGCCACGCCGCAGCGGCTCAGATCCGCCGTGATCAACACGCCATCGCGCACCAGGAACAGGTTACTGAAGACCCCTTCGATGACCCGCCCGGATGTATCCAGCATCAAGCCTTCGGCATGTTCCGAGTCGTTCCATTCGGCGCGGGCCAGCACTTGTTCAAGGCGATTGAGGTGCTTGAGGCCGGCAAGCAAGGGCTGCTCCGACAGGCGCACGGTGCAAGGAAACAGGCGAACACCTTGTTCGGCATGTGCAGCAGGATAAGCGGCCGGCGGGTTCCCTTGCAGGATGCGTCGGGCCGGGGCCGAGGGATCAGCAGCATAACCGCGCTGGCTGTCGCCACGCGTGACGATCAGCTTCAGCACGCCGTTGCCCAGGCCTCGGGCGTAGGTGCTCAGTTCAGCGCTCAAGTCGTTCAGGTCGACCTTGAGCGCCAACCGCCGGCAGCCCGCTTCCAGGCGCTGCAGATGACGCGCCAGCAACACCGGCTCGCCCTCATGCACGGCGATGGTTTCAAACAGCCCATCACCGTAAGCCAGGCCGCGATTTTTCAGCGACAGGACGTCGGCCGGCTGACCGTCGACCCAGCTTTCCATCAACCGGCGAACCGGCGGAACACCAGCGAGCCATTGGTCCCACCAAAACCGAAGGAGTTGGATAGCACCACATCGATGTCCATGCTGCGGGCCGTGTGTGGCACGAAGTCCAAGTCACAGCCTTCATCCGGCTCATCGAGGTTGATGGTTGGCGGTGCCACCTGGCTGTTAATCGCCAAGACACTGAAGATCGCCTCCACCGCACCTGCGGCGCCCAACAGGTGACCAGTCATGGACTTGGTCGAGCTGACGGCCAGCTTGTAAGCGTGATCGCCGAACACCGTCTTGATCGCCTGGGCTTCGGCCAGGTCGCCCGCCGGGGTGGAAGTGCCGTGGGCATTGATGTACTGCACCTGCTCGCCGTTGAGTTTCGCGTCACGCAAGGCGTTGGCGATACAACGGGCAGCACCTGCGCCATCAGCCGGTGGCGACGTCATGTGGTAGGCGTCGCCGCTGGTACCAAAACCGATCAGTTCGGCATAGATGGTCGCGCCACGTGCCTTGGCGTGCTCCAGCTCTTCGAGTACCAACGCACCGGCACCGTCGGACAGCACGAAGCCATCACGCCCCTTGTCCCATGGGCGGCTCGCCCGGGCCGGTTCGTCGTTGCGGGTCGACAACGCACGGGACGCACCAAAGCCCCCCATGCCCAAACCGCAAGCGGCCATCTCGGCGCCACCGGCAATCATCACGTCGGCTTCGTCGTACATGATGTTACGCGCGGCCATGCCGATGCAGTGAGTGCCAGTGGTGCACGCCGTGGCAATGGCGTAGTTAGGTCCCTGCGCCCCCAGATGGATGGACAGGAAACCGGAAATCATATTGATGATCGAGCCCGGCACAAAGAACGGAGAGATCCGTCGCGGCCCCGACTCGTGCAGCGTGCGGCTGGTTTCTTCGATATTGGTCAAACCGCCAATGCCCGAGCCCATGGCCACGCCGATGCGTTCACGGTTGGCGTCGGTGACTTCCAGACCGGCGTTACGCACCGCCTGGAAACCGGCTGCCAGGCCGTATTGAATGAACAGGTCAAGCTTGCGGGCTTCCTTGACCGACAGGTATTCCTCGACATTGAAGCCCTTTACCGAGCCGCCAAAACGGGTGGAATAGGCAGAAAGGTCAGTGTGTTCGATCAGACCAATGCCACTGCGGCCAGCCAGAATGCCCTGCCAGCTGCTCGGCACATCCGTGCCCAGTGGCGATAACATACCCATACCGGTGACTACGACGCGTCTACGCGACACAGCACTCTCCTTTTTCTAATGACGACTTTGCATCAGGCCTAAAGAAAAAACCGCACGCCGTGATGGCAGTGCGGTTTTTCCATGACAGCTAGCGACGACTAAAAACGATTACGCCTGATGGTTGGTAACGTAGTCGATAGCAGCTTGTACAGTAGTGATCTTCTCAGCTTCTTCGTCAGGAATCTCGGTCTCGAATTCCTCTTCCAGAGCCATCACCAGCTCAACGGTGTCAAGGGAGTCGGCACCCAGGTCTTCAACGAAGGAAGCGGTGTTCACAACTTCTTCTTCTTTAACGCCCAGTTGCTCGGCAACGATTTTCTTGACGCGCTCTTCGATGGTGCTCATACCTTGTTTTCACTCCTAATGGACAAATTCAGGCAGCTGGCCGGTGGGTAAGTGTATAGAAGAACTTTTCGGTTTTTCAACCGAAAGCTTCACTCCTCAAACCCTGCGGCCCGCCGTCTATAAATTGATTGCAGCTTTATAACGGATTTTAGACAGCTCGTATGACATTTTTTTGAAGCGATCCGTCACATTTAACTCATGTACATCCCGCCGTTTACCGGGATTGTAGCCCCGGTCACGTATGCCGCACCGTCTGACGCAAGAAAAGCGACCACAGACGCGATTTCTTGAGCTTGCCCCAGACGACCCAGCGGAATTTGTGTCAGCAAGGCTTCACGTTGCGCCTCTGGCAGTTCACGGGTCATGTCGGTGTCGATAAAGCCCGGGGCTACCGAGTTTACCGTAATCGAGCGCGAACCCACTTCACGCGCCAGTGCACGGCTGAAACCTTCCAGGCCGGCTTTAGCCGCAGCATAGTTTACTTGGCCTGCGTTGCCCATGGCACCCACAACCGAACCGATACTGATAATTCGCCCCCAACGAGCCTTGGTCATGCCACGCAGAACGCCCTTGGACAGCCGGTACAGGCTGTTCAGGTTGGTGTCGATCACGTCGAACCATTCGTCATCTTTCATGCGCATCATCAGGTTATCGCGGGTGATACCTGCATTATTGACCAGGATCGCCGGCGCGCCGAACTGCTCCTGAATGCTGGCCAGCACCGCCGCAACGGATTCGTCGCTGGTGACATTCAGTTCCAGACCGGTGCCTTGAATGTCGTTTTCCTTCAGGGTTGCGGCGATGCGCTCAGCGCCCGAAGCGGAAGTCGCGGTACCAACAACGATGGCACCTTGACGACCCAATTCCAGGGCAATGGCCTGGCCGATGCCGCGGCTTGCACCGGTCACCAGTGCAACTTTACCTTGCAGACTCATGCAAGCTTCTCCTGTTCAGGCCTGCGCTGCACGGGTGGCAGCGAAAGCGTCTGGGGTATTGAGGTTGGAAGTCGACACGCCTTCGGCGCAGCGTTTGTTCAGGCCGGCCAGCACTTTACCAGGACCGCACTCGACCAGTTCGGTCGCGCCCTTGGCTGCCAGGGTCTGCACCGATTCGACCCAACGAACCGGTTTGTAGAGTTGTTCCAGCAGATCGCGCTTGAGGGTTTCGAGATCCGGCGCCACGTTGGCGCTGACGTTCTGCACCACGGGAATCTGCGGAACCTGCCAATCGATGGCGGCGATGGACTCGGCAAAACGCTCGGCGGCCGGACGCATCAGCTCACAGTGCGACGGCACGCTGACCGGCAGCGGCATGGCGCGCTTGGCACCACGAGCCTTGCAACCTTCGATAGCGCGCTCGACAGCAGCCTTGGCACCGGCGATCACCACCTGGCCCGGCGAGTTGAAGTTCACCGCACTGACCACATCGCCTTGCGCCGCTTCGGCACAGGCCGCCAGCACATCAGCGTCTTCCAGGCCGAGGATCGCGGCCATGCCGCCCTGCCCGGCCGGAACGGCCTCCTGCATCAACTGGCCACGACGCTCCACCAGCTTCACCGCGTCGCCCAGGCTCAGGCTGCCAGCGGCCACGAGGGCGCTGTATTCGCCCAAGCTATGACCGGCGACGAACGCAGGGCGCGCACCACCTTCAGCCAGCCACAGGCGCCAGAGCGCGATCGAGGCGGTCAGGATGGCCGGCTGGGTTTTATCGGTTTGATTGAGCTGCTCTTCCGGCCCTTGCTGGGTCAGTGCCCACAAGTCATAACCGAGAGCATCGGAAGCTTCTTTGAATGTTTCGAGGATCAGCGGGTATTGCGCGCCCAGCTCGGCCAGCATGCCGAGGGACTGCGAGCCCTGTCCTGGAAAGACGAATGCGAGGGAAGCAGACATGAAAACAAAGCCCCTAATGATCTTGTCGTCAAAAATTGACGCCCCTGGGGGCGCTAGGAAACTGACAGTTGGATGGCCGGTTGGACCGACCGGTCACATTTAAGCATTGTCGGACGAAAACGCCTAAGTTAACAAATCTTCGAGGCGGCCATGCAGGCGCTCGGGCAAGTTTTCCTGGATTTCGATCACCGCCCGGTTAATCGCACTCTGGAAACCCTGCACGCCCGCCGAGCCATGACTCTTGATCACGATGCCCTGCAGGCCAAGGAAACTCGCCCCGTTGTGCCGCGCCGGCGCCAGGTCCGCCTGCAGCCGTCGCATCAAAGGCAACGCCAGCGCACCCACCACCCGCGAAGCCAGACTCTGCCGGAACAAGCTTTCGATGCGCGCACCGATCATGGTCGCCAGGCCTTCGCTGGACTTGAGCAGGATATTGCCGACAAAGCCGTCACACACCACCACGTCCGCCTCGCCGCGGTACAAGCCATCACCTTCGACGAAGCCGATGTAATTGATACCACGCGCACCCTGCAACAACGTGGCAGCCAGCTTGACCTGCTGGTTACCCTTGATGTCTTCGGTGCCGATGTTCAGCAGCGCCACGCGAGGGCGCACGATGCCCAGCGTTTCCGCGGCCACCGAGCCCATCACGGCGAACTGCAACAGATGTTCGGCGCTGCAATCGACATTGGCGCCCAGATCGAGCAACTGACAAAAACCGCGCTGGGTCGGAATCGCCGCAACCATCGCCGGACGGTCGATCCCTGGCAGCGTCTTGAGTACGTAGCGCGACAGCGCCATCAGCGCACCGGTATTGCCCGCACTGACACACGCCTGGACCTTGCCATCGCGCAGCAGCTCAAGGGCCACACGCATCGAGGCGTCAGGTTTGCCACGCAGGGCCTGGGCCGGCTTTTCGTCCATGGTGATGACTTCGGACGCCGGAGTGATTGTCAGGCGCGCACGATCCACAGCCGATTGGCCGTTGAGCATTTCTTCCAGAAGAGAGGGTTGACCGACGAGGGTCAGGTGCAGCGAGGGCGTAGCATTCAGACAAGCAAGGCTGGCCTGAACAATGCTGCGGGGACCGAAGTCCCCGCCCATTGCGTCAATCGCGATGACTTGAGCGGACAAGGATTACTCGTCAGCGCCCTTGTCGATCACTTTGCGACCACGGTATACGCCTTCTGGCGATACGTGGTGACGCAGGTGAACTTCACCGGTGGTTTTTTCTACAGACAGGGTGCTAGCCTCAAGAGCGTCGTGCGAACGGCGCATGTCACGGGCAGAGCGGGATTTTTTGTTCTGCTGAACAGCCATAATTGATTAACTCCTAAACGTTTGGGTCACGCTTTAACTGCGCCAATACACTGAACGGGTTGGACCGCGTTACCTCGTCCTCGCTCGGTTCGGGCTCATCTGCTCCCGCCGGCTGCTGGCATTCTTCCGGATGATGAGCAGGCACAATGGGCAAGGCGAGCAGAAGCTCCTCCTCGATCAGTGACTGCAGATCCAATGGATCTTCGCCCAGTTCCAGCACGTCATAACCTTTCGGCAACGACTGGGTATTCGCACCCTCCTTCACCACGGCGTAACTGCATTCGCTGTGGATCGGCAGGGTGACCAGCTCAAGACAACGCTGGCAAACCATTTTGACTTCAGTGTCGATAAAGCTGTGGATTACCACAGATTTACGTTCATCTCGTTCAAAAACGAATTTGGCCTGGACCGTACCGACATCGTCGGAAAGCGGGTCGCAGAGTCTCTTCAAATTGGCCAGCAGCAGTTCACCTTGAAGGGTGGTGCCACGATCAGCCAATTTGCGCGGGTCAACGTGAGGTGGAATCGGGTCATTCAACATAGGCGCAGCATTATAGGGATGCACCCAGCCATGTCAAAGGAAATTCAGCCCTGTCCGTTACTTGCGTGCCTCGCTAGAATTCGACCCTGCCTTTTGGAGATGCCCATGCTGCCTTTATTACTTGCCTCCAGCTCGGTCTATCGGCGCGAATTACTCGCCCGCCTGGGACTGCCGTTCGTCTGCAGCTCGCCGGACATCGACGAAAGCCATCGTCCCGGCGAGCCCGCCATCGAGCTGGTAAAACGCCTCTCCCGGGAAAAAGCCCTCGCACTGGCCAGCAGCCACCCTGCCCACCTGATCATCGGATCGGACCAGGTCGCCGTGCTCGGCGAGCGCGTCCTGGGCAAGCCTCACACCTTCGAGAACGCCCGCGAACAACTGCTGGCCGCCAGCGGCGCTCAAGTCACGTTCCTGACCGGCCTGGCGCTGCTCAACAGCCAGACCGGTGCCTGCCAGGTCGACTGCGTTCCGTTTACCGTGAATATGCGCTTGCTGGACCCGGAACGGGTCGAGCGTTACCTGCTGGCCGAGCAACCCTACGACTGCGCCGGCAGCTTCAAGGCCGAGGGACTGGGCGTAAGCCTGTTCCAGAGCACCGAAGGCCCGGACGCCACCAGCCTGGTTGGCCTGCCACTGATTCGCCTTGTGGATATGTTGCTGGCCGAGGGCGTACCGGTGCCTTGAGCCGAAACCTCGCTACAGGGGACGGCATCAGCCCTCCCCTGCACTCAAGCCCCAAGACAATCAGCGCAACGCTGGCCCCTGGAACCCCATCCACATCGCCAGGTGCTCGGCAATGCTGGCGCCCAGCTTTTTCGAGAAGCGGTCAATCGGCGACTCTTCGATGGTGAAATCCACCAACTCCTTCTCGCCAATCACATCCCGAGCCACCGAACTGGCACTGCCCAATCCGTCGATCAGCCCCAGCGGTAACGCCTGTTCGCCAGACCAGACCAGGCCGGAGAACAGCTCTGGATGCTCCTTGTCTTTCAGCCGTTCGCCCCTGCCTTTCTTGACGCTGGCGATGAACTGTTTATGGGTAGTGTCGAGCACGCCCTGCCAGAACACCGTTTCCTCAGGCTTTTGCGGCTGGAACGGATCAAGGAAGGATTTGTGCTCGCCCGCGGTATAGACCCGGCGCTCCACCCCAAGCTTGTCCAGCGTCTCGACGAAACCATAACCCGCTGCCGTCACACCAATGGAACCCACCAGGCTGGCCTTGTCGGCATAGATCTGATCCGCCGCACTGGCGATGTAATAGGCACCGGAGGCGCCGAGATCGGAAATCACCGCGTAGACCTTGATATCCGGATGCGCAGCACGCAAGCGGACGATTTCGTCATAGACGTAGCCAGCCTGCACCGGGCTGCCGCCCGGACTGTTGATGCGCAGCACCACCCCTTTGACTTTCGAATCTTCGAACGCAGCCCGCAGACTGCCAATGATGTTGTCCGCGCTGGCCACTTCCTTGTCGGCAATCATGCCCTCGATGTCGATGACCGCCGTATAGGCCGCACCACCTCCCGGACTCTTCTTCCCATCAAGCGCCTGGAAAATCATCGCCAAGCCGAAAAACAGATAAATGAAGACCAGGCACTTGAAGAAGATCCCCCAGCGGCGCGCACGACGCTGTTCCTCCACCCCGGCCAACAAGGTTTTTTCCAGCAATTTCCAGCTCTTATCGTCACCGTTGTCAGCGCTCGCCTTGGCCGGTGCCTTCCATTCATCGGTCATACATGCATCCTCAACAGACTTTAATCGGTGCGCCGGCTCAGCCAGGCGTGCAATTCAGGAAAATGGTCGATCGCCAGTCGCGGCTCGAATGCCCGGAGCGCCTCGATGGACTGCGCGCCATAGCTCACAGCCACCGACCCCATGCCGGCGTTGCGCGCCATTTGCAGATCGAACGACGAGTCCCCCACCATCAATGCCTGCTCCGGTCGCATCTCGCAATGCGCAAGTATCTGCTCGAGCATCAGCGGATGCGGCTTGCTGGCGGTTTCATCCGCCGCACGAGTGATATCGAAATAATCGTCCCAACCATGGGATTTCAGTACCCGATCCAACCCACGACGAGCCTTGCCGGTCGCGACAGCCAAGTGATAACCCTCGGCTCGCAGGACTTCAAGGGTGTTGACCACACCGTCGAACAAGGGCGAAGGCTCAGCCTCCAGCGCAATGTAATGATCGGCGTAATGCTGGCGAAAAACCACCAACTCATCGTCACCGATCTCCGGATACAAGCTACGAATCGCTTCTGGCAAACCCAGGCCAATGATGCCTTTGACTGCAAAGTCATCACATCGGGCAAACCCGGTACGATCCGACGCGACATGCATCGACTCCACGATCCGACCTATGGAATTGGCCAGAGTGCCGTCCCAATCGAAAATCAGCAGCTTGTAGTCAGGATGCACTCAACCGCTCCACGGTCTTGGCCCACATATCATCCACAGGGGCCTGCAATTTCAGTTCACCGCCGTCGGGCAGCGGCACGGTGAGCATGTAGGCATGGAGGAACAGGCGTTTTCCGCCCAGATCACGGATTTCCTTGGTGAAATCGTCATCGCCGTATTTGCTGTCGCCAGCAATGCAATGCCCGGCATGCAGGGTGTGGACGCGGATCTGGTGAGTACGGCCCGTCACCGGCTTGGCCTCGACCATGGTGGCGAAGTCACCGAAGCGGCGCAGCACCTTGAACACCGTGAGCGCCTCCTTGCCCTCTTCGTTGACTTCCACCATGCGCTCGCCGGAACGCAGGTTGCTCTTGAGCAACGGCGCACGAACCTGCTTGATGGATGTGTCCCAGCGACCGCGCACCAGCGCCATGTAGCGCTTGTCAACGCCATCACCGCGCAACTGCTCGTGCAAATGACGCAGCATGCTGCGCTTCTTGGCGATCATCAGCAGGCCAGAGGTGTCGCGGTCCAGGCGATGGACCAGCTCCAGTTCCTTGGCATCGGGACGCAACTGACGAAAGGCTTCGATCACGCCGAAATTCAGCCCGCTGCCGCCGTGAACCGCAATGCCTGCGGGCTTGTTGATCACGATCAGGGCTTTGTCTTCGAAGACGATCGAGGCCTCGAGACGCTGCAGCAGGCCTTGGGCCAGGGGCACCGGCTCATCGCGTTCAGGCACGCGAACCGGCGGCACGCGCACGATATCGCCCGCCTGGAGCTTGTATTCGGGCTTGATCCGACCTTTGTTCACCCGCACTTCGCCTTTGCGCAAAATGCGGTAGATCAAGGTCTTGGGCACGCCTTTGAGTCGGGCCAGCAGGAAGTTATCGATTCGTTGGCCGGCATATTCCGGCGAGACCTCGAGCAGTTGAACGCCAGGGGTCGAAGGGGCAGTAGTCGTCATGGCGGCGATCATAACAATTTTTTATGGAATTGAAGCACTTAATCATTGCTGCTATAGTCGCGAACGCCGCCAAAAGTGGCTGGACAGCGGACTAACGGTCAAAAACCGGCCCTGACCAACGCAATTCACGAGGACGAGAGGCCGTCCTACGGGGCTTTCGCTACGTAACGGTAGAGTTTGCAGGTGTAACGAGCGCAGGTGACATGAGGCCTGAAATACGCGGCAAAGCAGAGTTTTGACTCGCCTTGCGCGCCACATTCACGGCCAGTTCACAAAGTGCAGTCAGCTACGAACGACCCCGAGCGAGAGCTTCGGAAACAACGCCTAAATTAGCCATGATGCGTGACCTCCCCTTTCGGAGCTCACGGTAAATGCCAACCCGCTGCGGATTCTGCGCGCGGCAGCACCCGATTATCAGGGATACGTGTAGGGTGGAGATGTACAACCGTCGGACTGTGTAGCACTAGGCTTATATTTAGACGCTTCATCTCGTCCACAGGCGCCGGTTGATTCCTCCTCCTGACTGAGTGCTTGAGTACCAGCAAGCAGGACGCGTCCGTCGCGACTTCGCCATCATTGGGTCGAACTCGCTGGACACTGGAATGGCCCTGCCACTTCCAGGACGCACCTGACACCGACCGTGAGAAGTCGTGTGTGCCGAACGCCGTTTCCGGCAGCCCGGAAACCGACGGTACTACATGAAAAGAATGCTGATTAACGCAACTCAACCCGAAGAGTTGCGTGTTGCACTGGTAGACGGCCAGCGCCTCTACGACCTGGATATCGAATCCGGTGCACGCGAGCAGAAGAAGGCCAACATCTATAAAGGCCGGATTACTCGCATCGAACCAAGCCTTGAGGCTGCCTTTGTCGATTTCGGCTCCGAGCGCCACGGCTTCCTGCCCCTCAAAGAAATCTCCCGCGAGTACTTCAAGAAAGCCCCTGAAGGCCGCGTCAACATCAAGGACGTCCTGAGCGAAGGCCAGGAAGTCATCGTTCAGGTCGAAAAAGAAGAACGTGGCAACAAGGGCGCAGCCCTGACCACCTTCATCAGCCTGGCCGGTCGTTACCTGGTCCTGATGCCGAACAACCCGCGTGCCGGCGGCATCTCCCGCCGCATTGAAGGCGAAGAGCGCAACGAACTGCGTGAAGCCCTGAACGGCCTGGTCGCACCGGCTGACATGGGTCTGATCGTGCGCACTGCCGGCCTTGGCCGCAGCAGCGAAGAAATGCAGTGGGACCTCGATTACCTGCTGCAACTGTGGACCGCCATCAAAGAAGCCTCGCTGGATCGCTCCGCGCCGTTCCTGATCTATCAGGAAAGCAACGTGATCATCCGCGCCATCCGCGATTACCTGCGCCAGGACATCGGTGAAGTGCTGATCGACAGCGTCGAAGCCCAGGACGAAGCCCTGACCTTCATTCGCCAGGTGATGCCGCAGTACGCCAGCAAGATCAAGCTCTACGAAGACAGCGTTCCGCTGTTCAACCGTTTCCAGATCGAAAGCCAGATCGAGACCGCTTTCCAGCGCGTCGTCGAACTGCCGTCCGGCGGCTCCATCGTCATCGATCCGACCGAAGCCCTGGTGTCCATCGACATCAACTCGGCGCGCGCCACCAAAGGCAGCGACATCGAAGAAACCGCCCTGCAGACCAACCTTGAAGCCGCCGAAGAAATCGCCCGTCAGTTGCGCCTGCGCGACATCGGCGGCCTGATCGTCATCGACTTCATCGACATGACCCCGGCCAAGAACCAGCGCGCCGTGGAAGAAAAAGTCCGCGAATGCCTGGAAGCTGACCGCGCTCGCGTACAGGTCGGCCGCATCTCGCGCTTCGGCCTGCTGGAAATGTCCCGTCAGCGCCTGCGTCCATCCCTGGGCGAAAGCAGCGGCATCGTCTGCCCTCGCTGCAACGGCACCGGCATCATTCGTGACGTCGAATCGCTGTCCCTGGCGATCCTGCGCCTGATCGAAGAAGAAGCCCTGAAAGACCGCACCGCCGAAGTTCGCGCCCAAGTGCCGATCCCGGTAGCCGCGTTCCTGCTCAACGAAAAACGTAACTCGATCACCAAGATCGAACTGCGCACCCGGGCCCGCATCGTCATCCTGCCGAACGATCACCTCGAGACACCGCACTTCGAAGTGCAGCGCCTGCGCGATGACAGCCCGGAAGCCCACACCAACCAGTCCAGCTACGAAATCGCTGCTGCCGCTGCCGAAGTGGAAGAAGTCCAGCCGGCCGCCGCTACCCGCACCCTGGTTCGCCAGGAAGCAGCGGTCAAGACTGCCCCGGCTCGCGCCAACGCTCCGGTTCCGACCGAAGTCGCCGCTCCGGTTGCCGCCCCGTCCGCCGTGCCTGAGCCAAGCCTGTTCAAAGGCCTGGTGAAGTCGCTGGTCAGCCTGTTCGCCACCAAGGAGGAGCCAGCAGCGCCAGCCGTTGTCGCCAAGCCGGCCACTACCGAGCGTCCAGCCCGCAACGAGGAGCGCCGTAACGGTCGCCAGCAGACTCGCAACCGCAACGGTCGTCGTGACGAAGAGCGCAAGCCCCGCGAGGAACGTGCACCGCGTGAAGAGCGCGCGCCACGTGAGCCGCGTGAAGAACGCCAGCCTCGCGAAGCCCGTGAGGAAGCGCCAGCCGTAGCCCGCGAAGAACGCGCACCGCGTCCGCCGCGTGAAGAACGTCAGCCGCGCGCACCGCGTGAAGATCGCAAGCCACGTGGCGAACGCGAAGAACGTGTTCGCGAACTGCGCGAACCACTGGATGCCGCCCCGGCCGCTGCTGCCGTTGCTGCTACCACCGCTGAAGAGCGTCCGGCCCGCCAGCCTCGCGAAGAACGCGCACCGCGTCCTCCTCGTGAAGAACGTCAGCCACGCGCCGAGCAGGCAGCCGCCGCTGCCAGCGAAGAAGAAGTGCTGAACAGCGAAGAGCAACTGCAGGAAGACGGCCAGGACACCGCCGAAGGCGATCGTCCACGCCGCCGTTCCCGTGGCCAGCGTCGTCGCAGCAACCGTCGTGAGCGTCAGCGCGACGCCAACGGCAACGTGATCGAAGGTTCGGAAGAGTCCGAATCCACCGAGAACGCCGAAGCGCCAAGCGCTGCCGACCTGGCTGCCGGCCTGGCCGTGACTGCGGCAGTTGCCAGCAGCACAATCAGCGCCCCTGCTGAAGCCCAAGCCAATGAGCAGGCCGAACGCGCTACCGCTGTAGTGGAAAACGCACCGGTTGAAGCGCCTGTGGTCGAAGCCACTACTCCATTAGAAGCCACCGCCTCGCCAGAAGTGGAACTGGCACCGGTACGTGAAGCCCAGCCTGAAGCCGAAACTGCCGCCGAGTCTGCACCGGTCGTCGAGCAGCCTGTGCTGGCCGCTGAGCCTGCATTTGAAGCACCGGCCGAGGAAAAAGCACCAGAGCCTGCCCGTGAAGAGCAGACGGCGTTCAACTGGACCGCAGAGCCCGTTGCACCGGCACCTGTTGTCGAGCCTGAACCGACCCCAGAGCCAGTGAAAGCGATCGAACCCGTCGTGGTCGAGCCTGCTCCAGTGGTCGAAGCGCCTGTGGTGGTTGAAGCACCAGCCCCGGTGGAAGAGCCTGCGCCTGCCAGCGCCCTGACCGCGAACGGCCGTGCGCCGAATGATCCGCGCGAAGTGCGCCGTCGCAAGCGTGAAGCCGAGCGTCTGCAGAAGGAAGCCGAACAAGCTGCCGCTGCCGCCGCTCAAGCGCCTGTCGTCGAAGCCGCTCCGATCGTGGAAGCAGTCGAGGCAGCCCCTGCCCCGGTCGCTGAAACAGCCTCTGAGCCAGCCCCGGCCGAACCGGCGCCAGTGACCGACGAGCCTCAGTACTCCGCTGAAGCTGAAGAAGTCGCACCGCGTCACATTGAAGCCTTGGAAAAAGAGCACGAGCCTAAACCTCACGCCTGATTCCATCGCCCAATAAAAAGCCCCGCCTGGTTATGCCAGGCGGGGCTTTTTTATACCCTCAAGTTATGCACACATCCGTGTGGGAGCGAGCTTGCTCGCGATTGCGTCGGGTCAGCTTGCATCAATGCTGAATGCCGGACCGCTTTCGCGAGCAAGCTCGCTCCCACAGGGGATTGGCAGCGCTCATACAATGAATGTCCGCCACAGGGGGATTTTGCAGCGGCTGTTATTTGAAATTCAGAGCTTCAGGCACATCGACATCCCAAACAACGCCAGGATCATCCAGCGCCACCTCGACCACTCTCGCACCAGCAAACAACACCTTGGCGCCACGATCGCCGGTCAATGCCATCAATTTCGGCCCAAACCCACGACCAAACCCCACCGGATGTCCGTATTCACCGGCAAGGACCGGCACACTGATGCCATTCTCGCGGATTCCCGCCGTCACCCGCTCAATGCTCGACGGCAGGATGAACGGCATGTCACCCAGCACAATCAGCCAGCCATCAAGGTCCGGACAAGCCTGGACGCCGGCGGCAATGCTGTCCCCCAAACCGGGCGAGTCCAGTTCCACGAAGTCGCAACCGTAGGCCTGGGCCATGCGAATAGCCTGTGGGCGATCCTTGCTCGTCACCAGCACGCGTTTTTCCAGGGCGGCAGGCAAATTCACCAGCACCTGCTCGATCACTGACCGGACAGCGCCGTCACGCCCCGTGCAATCGGCCAACAACTTATCCTTGTCCGGGCCCGCAACCTGACGGAAACGGCTGCCCGTTCCGGCGGCGAGAATGATCACGCCAATCGACTGGGACATATTCCCTCCTCATCGGCGGCCTACAGCGGCTTTTTCTGCCGCAGCTCCACGCCATTCTTGATCGCCACGATTTCGGCCAGCAGCGACAAGGCGATTTCCGCCGGGGTGTGGCTGCCGATGTGCAGGCCGATCGGGCCATGCAGCCGCTCGATGGCCTCTGCAGACAAGCCTAGCTGAGCCAGGTTATCCCGGCGCTTCTGGCTGTTGACCCGCGAGCCCAGGGCGCCGACATAAAACGCCTTGGAATCCAGGGCCGTGAGCAGCGCCATGTCGTCCAAGCGAGGATCATGGGTCAAGGCCACAATAGCCGTGCGCTCGTCGGTCTGGATGCTCAACACCGCCTCGTCGGGCATACCCGAGACAAAACGACCATGCTGCTCTTCCCAACCGTAGACAAACTCCTTGCGCGGATCGCAGATCAGCACTTCAAAGTCCAACAGCCGGGCCATTTCCGCCACGTAACGCGACAGTTGCCCGGCACCGATCAGTAAAAGCCGCCAACGTGGACCATAGATAGCCCGCAGGACTTGGCCATCGAACACCAAGGCGTCGGTTTTGCTGGCCGGTGTCAGCGCCACGCTGCCGCTGTCCAGCGTCAGTTCACGGGCGACAATTTCATGGGCTTCGCAACGCTCCAACAGTTCGGCCACCCATTGCGGATCCCCCACCCGCTCTTCGGTCAGGCGCAAGGTACCGCCACATGGCAGACCGAAGCGCGCCGCTTCCTCGCGGGTGACGCCATAGGTGATGAGCTGCACTGGCGGACCGTCTGCCGGAATGCGACCGTCGTGCAGTCGCGCGATCAAGTCATCCTCGACACAACCGCCCGACACCGAACCAATCACCACGCCGTCTTCGCGCAGGGCCAGCATCGCCCCCGGCGGCCTCGGCGCAGTGCCCCAGGTCTGGACCACGGTGAACAACACCACCCGCTGCCCGGCGCGGCGCCACTCAAGCACGCTGCGCAGGACATTCAGATCAACGCTATCCATCAGGCTTTGGCCTGTTGCCAGCCTTGCAGCTGATAGCGCACGGGCAGGTTGCGGATGCGCTGGCCGGTGGCGGCAAAAATCGCGTTGCACAGCGCCGGCGCAATCGGCGGCACGCCGGGTTCGCCGACGCCGCCCAACGGCACCTCACCCGGTGGCGTGACCAGATGCACAGCCACCTCCTTGGGCGCGAGGGACATGCGCGCGACTTCGTACATGTGGAAGTTGTCTTGCTGGACCTTGCCGTCCTTGAAGCTGATCTCCCCCACCATGGCATTGCCCAAGCCCATGACGCATGCGCCTTCGAACTGTGAGCGGATGCGCTCGGGGTTGATCTGCGGCCCGCAATCCACGGCGATGTCGGCCTTGTGCACGATCACCGTGCCATCATCCTTGACCTCTACCTCGATCACCGCTGCCACGTAGGTGACGAAGCTGTAATGCACCGCCAGTCCAAGACCACGGCCCTTGGGCAGTTTGCGGCCCCAACCAGCGGCCTTTGCCGCGGTTTCCAGCACGGTGCGGATCCGCCCCGTATCGATGGGATAACGCTCAGGGGACTCGCCGTAGTTCCACTCTTCGCTCAAGGTGCGCGGATCGATCTTGCGATCCGGGCCAAGCAATTTGACCTGATACTTCAGCGGATCCTGACCGGCCTTGTGGGCCAATTCGTCAATGAAGCTCTGAATCGCAAAACCGTGAGGAATGTTCGACACCGAGCGGTACCAGCCGACCCGGGTATGAGCGGTGGCGGCGGGGTTTTCCATGCGCATGTTAGGGATCGCGTAGGCCATATTGGTCACGCCCATGCCTACTTCGAACGGTGCTTCGTGGGTCATGCCCGGCGCAAACAACGCAGTGATGCTGGGGGCTACGGTACGGTGCAGCCAGCCGGACGGCATGCCGTCCTGATTCAGGCCGGCCTTCAGGTATTCGGCCGAAACGGTGTGGAAATACGAGTGATGAATGTCATCCTCGCGGGTCCATTGCACCCGTACCGCCTGACCCGCAAACTCCTTGGCGAGCACCGCCGCTTCGAGGACGAAATCGGGCTTTGACTTGCGCCCGAAACCGCCGCCGAGCAAGGTGATGTTCACCGTGACCTTGTCGAACGGGATGCCCAATCGTTCGGCGAGGCGCTCGCGGGTAACCTGCGGCGCCTGGCTCGGTGCCCAGGCTTCGCATTGGCCGTCCTTGAAACGGGCGACGGCGACCATCGGCTCCATCGGCGACTGAGACAGGTGCGGCAGGTAATAGGCCGCTTCCAGGGTTGAATCGGCCTTGGCCAATGCGTCGTCGAGGTCACCGGTGCTGCGTACGACTTTGCCGGGAGTAAGGGCAGCCGCTTCCAGTTCCTTGCGATAGGCGATGGAGTCATAACCGGCATTCGGCCCGTCGTCCCACTCGATCTTCAGCGCCTCGCGGCCCTTGATCGCCGCCCAGGTATTTTTCGCCACCACCGCCACGCCGCCCAGGGGCTGGAACTCCGAAGGCAAAGGGCGCCCTTCGATCTGCAGCACTTTGACCACACCCGGTACTTTCAGCGCAGCGCTGCTGTCCACGGTCTTGACCTTGCCGCCATAGACCGGCGGACGGGCCACGACGGCGTAGAGCATGCCGTCGAAATGCACATCGGCACCGAACACGGCGCGGCCGTTGACGATGTCTTCGCCATCGATGGCCCGGGTCGCTTCCTTGCCGATGTAGCGAAACTGCGAAGGCTGCTTGAGGCGCAAGCTGTCACCGGCAGGCACCGACAAGGCGCTGGCGGCGGCGGCCAACGCGCCATAGCCCAGTTCGCGACCGGATGGCTGGTGCACGACCTTGTGCAACTGGGCACGACATTCACCCACTGGGACATTCCACTGCGCGGCGGCGGCCTGCTCCAGCATGGTTCGCGCGGCGGCGCCGCAACGGCGCATCGGCTCGTACCAGTGACGCATGCTGCGCGAACCGTCAGTGTCCTGGTTGCCGAAACGCGCCTCATCAGCTGGTGCCTGCTGCACCTTGACTAGCGCCCAATCGGCGTCCAGTTCATCGGCCACCACCATGCTCAGACTGGTGCGTACGCCCTGGCCCATTTCCGAACGGTTGCAGATCACCGTCACGCGGCCATCAGCGGCGATGCTCACGTACACCTTCGGGTCGTCGACCGCGCCATGAGGCATGCCCTCGGCGCCGAATTTCTTTTCCTCGGCAAAGGCATCCGGCAGCCCCCAACTGGCGGCCAGCACCAGCACACCAGTGGCGCTCGCGCCTTTGAGGAAGCCACGACGGCTGAGGTTGCTCAGCACAAAATCATTGGGCAAACGGCTCATGCCTTGACCTCCTTCAAGTGAGTGGAGGCCTGGCGGATCGCGGTCTTGATCCGGTTGTAAGTGCCACAACGGCAAATGTTGCCAACCATGGCTTCTTCGATCTGCTCATCGCTCGGGTTGGGGTTGGTCTTGAGCAAGGCGGTGGCGGACATGATCTGCCCGCCCTGGCAAAAGCCGCACTGGGCCACGGCGGTATCAAGCCAGGCCTTCTGGACGATTTGTCCAACCGGATCAGCGTGAAGCGCGTCAATGGTGCTGATGTCCTGCCCTTTCACCGAACCAATCGGCGTGATGCAACTGCGCGCCGGGGCGCCGTCGATGTGGATGGTGCACGCACCGCACAGGCCCATGCCGCAGCCGAATTTGGTGCCGTTGTAACCGGCCACGTCCCGAATGGCCCACAGCAGTGGCATGTCCTCGGTCACATCCAGTTGATGGTCTTTTCCATTGAGTTTCAGGGTAATCATGGGCACGCCCGCATAGTGTTCGAGTTATGGGGTCGAGCAATCTGCCGCTTGGGTAACGGTTTGGTTGTCGCAGACTGGCTCAGGCTGATCGGGCTCTCTTGTGCACACACGCAAGGCGTCTGCACCGGGCCTTCAATGCTGACTAAATTAACCCAGGATCAAGCAAAACGCCCTGCACAATCCTGCACAAATGCTTCGTGTGCGAGGTTGTGCAGGGCGTTTTTGGCCGACGGCAAAAACCAGTTTCAGTACCGATTGGGCTCCATTTCCAGATCGACCTGGAAGCGCTCGGCAATGTCTTTCTGGATACGCAGGGCCAGGTTCAACAGTTGCGGGCCAGTGGCATTGCCGTAGTTGACCAGCACCAGCGCCTGCAACTTATGCACCCCGGCGTCACCTTCACGAAAACCCTTCCAGCCGGCCCGTTCGATCAGCCAGCCGGCGGCGATTTTCATCTGCCCTTCAGGCTGTGGATAAGCCACCAGGTCCGGGTATCGCACTTTGAGTTGCGCCACGTGGGTGGCCGGCACCAGCGGATTCTTGAAGAAACTGCCAGCGTTGCCCAGCACGGCCGGATCCGGAAGTTTTTCACTGCGAATGCTGCAAATGGCCCGACTGACATCGGTGGGCGTGGCCTGGTCGATGCCCTGCTCGGTCAACCGTTGACGAACCGGGCCGTATTCCAGATGCAGGTGCGCGGCGCGACTGAGAGCAAAGCGCACCCGCAGAATCAACCAACGGCCCGCCTGCTGTTTGAACAGGCTGTCGCGGTAGCTGAAACAGCACTCTTCGAGGTTGAAGTCGCGCAACTCACCGGTCTGGCGATCCAGGGCGGTGAGGCCGGCGAAGACGTCCTTGATCTCCACACCGTAGGCGCCGATGTTTTGCATCGGCGCTGCCCCCACGGTCCCCGGGATCAGGCTGAGGTTTTCCAATCCCGCCCAACCTTGCGCCAACGTGTGCTGGACGAAAGGGTGCCACGGCTCCCCTGCCTCGGCTTCGACCACTACGCGTTCGCCGTCATCGCTGAGCAGGCGAATCCCGTGGCTGGCCATGCGCAGCACCAGCGCATCGATGTCGCCGGTCAGCAACAGATTGCTACCGCCCCCGATCACCAGCAACGGCACTTCATGCTCAGCGGCATAGGCCAACGCCTGGCGAACATCGTCATCGCTGTGGGCTTCGGCAAACAACCGCGCAGTGACGTCCACGCCGAAGCTGTTGAAGGGCTTGAGGCTGACGCCGGCCTTTACCTGCAAGCTCATAACCGCCCCTTCAATTCGATCACCAGGCGATCCGTGGCGCGCTCGATCAGGTCCAACACCTGCTCGAAACCCTGCTCGCCGTCGTAGTACGGGTCCGGCACATCATCGAGTTCAGCTTCGTAGCGACGCAGGAACAGATCCAGCTCGGCCCGGCCATTGGCCGGTTGCAGGGCCTTGAGGTTGCGCAAATTGCTGCTGTCCATCGCCAGGATCAGGTCGTAGGCGGCGAAGTCGGCACGGGTCACCTGCTGCGCGCGCTGGGCCGACAGGTCGTAGCCGCGGCGCAGGGCTGCAGCCTGGCTGCGCTTGTCCGGAGCCTTGCCCACGTGCCAGTCACCGGTGCCGGCGGAAGCCACTTCCACCTGCCCGGCCAACCCGGCCTCGCGCAGCTTGTGCCGCAGGATGCCCTCGGCGGTGGGCGAACGGCAGATGTTGCCGAGGCAGACGAACAGAACCCGCATCAGGCCTCCAGCAGGCGACGAACGCGCTCGAGGTCTTCAATCGTGTCGACGCCGGTTGGCGGGGCGATCAGTGCATCGGCGACATGGATCCGCACGCCATGCCACAGGGCACGCAGTTGTTCCAGGGATTCAGTGTTTTCCAGCCAGCATGGGCCCCAGGCAACGAAGTCCTGGAGGAAACCGGCGCGGTAGGCATAGATACCAATGTGGCGGCGATAAGGCACGCCTTCTGGCATGACGTCGCGGCTTTGCGCGAACGCATCCCGGGCCCAGGGCAATATCGCCCGGCTGAAGGTCAGCGCCAGGCCGTTGAGGTCGCTGACGACCTTGACCACACTGGGGTTGAACAGGGTTTGCACATCTTCGATCGGCTCGGCCAGGGTGGCCATGCGCGCTTCGGGATGGGCCGCCAGGTTCGCGGCGACCTGATCAATCACGCTGGGCGGGATCAACGGCTCATCGCCCTGCACATTGACGACGATGGCGTCGGGTTCCAAGCCCAGTTGCTCGGCGACCTCCGCCAAGCGATCCGTGCCGGAATTGTGATCTTCGCGGGTCAGGACCACCTCGGCGCCAAAGCCTTTGCAGGCTGCCACGATACGCGCATCGTCCGTCGCCACTACCACGCGTTGGGCGCTGCTTTTGCAGGCCTGTTCCCAGACGTGCTGGATCATCGGTTTGCCAGCGATCAACAGCAACGGCTTGCCTGGCAGGCGCGTCGAGGCGAAGCGCGACGGAATGACAACGGTGAAGGCTGCGGTCATTTGTCCAAACGCTCATCGGTGGTCAGGGTACGGGCTTCGCTTTCGAGCATCACCGGGATGCCATCACGAATCGGGTAGGCCAGGCCGGCGCCCTTGCTGATCAGTTCGGTCTTGTCGGCACTGAGCTTGAGCGGGCCTTTACAGACCGGGCAAGCCAGAATATCGAGCAATTTGGTGTCCATGAAATTCCCCTGGATAAAAGGTTCTAAGGCAAAAGCCGATCTGGCAACAGGCGCATCAACTGCGTATCGAACCAGTCCGCGAAGGCCGGCGACGGTGCTGCGTCTACCACCAGGTACCACCAGTGGGGCGCGGCGAAGGCACGGCATTTGACCGCGTCCTTTTCCGTCATGACCACTGGCAACGAAGGCGTGAAATTCAGCGCCTGGGCACTGTATTCGGCGTGGTCGGCAAACCCGTGCGGTATTGGCCGCCAGTGTAGCGTTTCGAGGGTCTTGAAGAAACGCTGGGGATTGCCGATGCCGGCCACGGCGTGCAAGGCCTGGCCGGGTGGGAAATGATCGAGGGGCCGTCGTTCGCCACTGGCCAGGTTCACCAGCGCGGTGGGGCGCAATTGGAAGGCAAAGCCGTCTTCGTGATCAGCACTGGCGCCGTTGTACAGCACAGCGTCAACCGAGCGCAGTCGCTCAACCGGCTCGCGCAACGGACCGGCGGGCAGGCAACGTCTATTACCCAGGCCACGGGCATCATCGATCAGCACCAGCTCAAGGTCGCGAGCCAGCCGATAATGCTGCATGCCATCATCGGACAGGATCAGGTCCAGCGGTTCGGCTTCCAGCAGTGCCCGGACCGCGCGGCTGCGATCGGGATCGATCATCAGCGGCACGCCGGTGCGTTGGACGATCAACAGCGGCTCGTCACCCGCGACATCGGCGCCCTGCCCGGCCTCGACCCGCCAAGGCAGTTGCGGCGGCTTGGCACCATAACCCCGGCTGACCACCCCGACCCGCAGGCCACTGCGCTGGCAGTGCTGGATCATCCACAGGATCAGCGGCGTCTTGCCGGTGCCGCCGACCGTGATGTTGCCGACCACGATCAGCGGCACGGGCGGCTGGTAGATCTCGCCCTCCCCCGCCAGGAAGCGCTCGCGCTTCCCCACCACCACTCGTCGGTACAACCACTCCAGCGGCCGCAGCAATGCCAGGGCCGGATGACCGTCATACCACGCGGCAAGCAAGCGATCGGACATGGCCATCAGGGTGCAGGCGCCGCCTCGACGGTGGTCATGCGCAGATGGCTGAAGCCGAGCTTGCCGGCCGCGTCCATGGCGGTGATGACCGATTGATGAGGCGTCTTGCCATCGGCGCTGATCGACAGCGGCAGCTTAGTGTCGCCACCGGACTCCTTCTGCAGGGCGTCGATCAGGCTCGCCAGGTCACTCTTGGGCAGCAACTGGTTGTTCACCGAGAACGCCCCTTCGGCGCTGATGGTAATTTCCAGGTTCTTGAGCTGCTGGTCTTCGGCCGGCGAGCCACTGACGGCTTGCGGCAATTCAACCTTGAGCTGGGTTTCCCGGGTGAAGGTGGTGGTCACGACGAAAAACAGCAACAGGATGAACACCACATCGATCAGCGACGCAAGGTTGATCTCGATGTTTTCCCGTGGTTTGCGGCGGAATTTCACTTCTTGCCCCCGGCCAGGTCCACGTCACGATCGCCCTGCACCACCTCGACCAGCTTGATGGCTTCCTGTTCCATGCCCACCACCAGTTCGTCCACGCGTCGTTGCAGGAACCGATGGAAGAACACCGCAGGGATACCCACCATCAGGCCCGCGGCGGTGGTGATCAAGGCCTTGGAAATACCGCCCGCCAGCACCGCAGCGTTAGTGGTCATGCCGGAGCCGGTGAACGCGCTGAAAATGTCGATCATGCCCAGCACCGTACCCAGAAGGCCCAACAGGGGGGACATGGCAGCGATGGTGCCCAGGGCGTTGATATAGCGCTCCAGTTCATGGATGACCCGGGCGGCGGCTTCCTCGATGCACTCTTTCATGATCTCGCGACCATGCTTGGAGTTCGCCAGGCCCGCGGCGAGGATTTCCCCCAGGGGCGAACTGGCCCGCAGCTCCTTGAGCTTGTCCTTGTTCAGTTGCTTGTCCTTGATCCAGACCCAGACCTGCCCGAGCAGATGCTCCGGAGTCACGCGGCTGGCCCGCAGGGTCCACAGGCGTTCGGCAACGATACCCAGTGCCGCGATGGAACTCAGAATGATCGGCAACATCATCCAGCCGCCGGATTTGACCAATTCCCACACAGTGACAGCCCCCTCGAAAAAGTGCGCCACTTTATCATACAGACTCGCCTTGGAGGCTCGACCTGCCGATAAGTCCGTCGCGCGAGCTGACCCGAGTCAATGTTTGGCCTGCGGCCCGACAGGCGGCGGATCACGCCAATACCGCCGCTGCCTGGCCTGGGTGAAGGGGGGTTCAAAGGCCCCCAGTTGCAGACGAATGGCGCCCTGTTCGGCACTGTCGTAGATCGCCAGGCCCAACCGACGGTAACGAGCGATCACCCGGGGATGCGGATGACCGAACGCGTTGCCTTGCCCCCGGGAGATCAGCACCGAATGAGGATTCAGACGCGCCAGCAGCGCCATCGACGATGAGCTGCGACTGCCATGATGCGGGGCGGCCAGCCACTGGCTTGGGGCCGCCAGGGGCCCGTCGAGCAAGGCCTGTTCAGCATGGCTATCGATGTCGCCGGTCAGCAGCAAGCGCTCGCCGCCGGCCTCGACCAGCAAGACGCAGGACTTCTGGTTGCTTTCTCGGGCAGCGGACCATTGCCACAATTGGAACCTGACCCCATCCCACTCCCAACCTTCGCCGCTGTCGCATGCTCCGGCTTGCAGCTCATCAGGCAGCGCGGCAGGATCGCCGCTGATCACCCGCCTCGTTGGCAGCCCGCTGCGCACCGCGCGAGCGCCGCCGGCGTGATCGGCGTCGGCATGGCTGAGCAGCATCAGATCCAACGCCTGTACCCCCAGTTTGCGCAACGTCGGCAGCACGACGCGCTCGCCCGCGTCGGCCTCGCCGAAGCGCGGCCCGGCATCGTAAAGCAGGCTATGGCGACGGGTGCGCACGAGCACCGCAAGCCCTTGGCCGACGTCCAGGTGCCAGATTTCGGCATGGCCTTGCGGCACGCTTTCTCGCGGTGGAAAAACCATCAGCAGCAGCATTGGCCACCCCAGCACCCGCAGCGGCACCCCCTTGGGCAGCAGCAGCAAAAAAGCCCCGAGGGCGGCAATACACCAGGCCCAGAGCGGAATCGAAACAGGAACCCATGCCGGCATCCGCCCGGCAACCAGCGCCAGCCCCTTGAACAGCCAATCGAGTAAGCCACCGGCTATCCACAGCAGCCCTTCACCGAGCAACGGCACCGGCAACAACGCCGTGCCGAGCAACGCCGGCGGCAACACCAACAGGCTGATCCAGGGCACCGCCAGCAGATTTACCAGCGGCCCGCTGAGGCTGACCGGCAAGCCCAATATCACCAGTAACGGACACAGGCCGAGCGCAACCAGCCATTGGGCACGGGTCCAGGTTTGCCACCAGCGCCAGGGCCCCAGGCGAGCGCCAAAGGTGAACATCAATATCGCCACCGCCGCAAACGACAGCCAGAACCCCGGCCGCAGGCTGGCCAGCGGATCGAACACCAGCACCCCGACAAAGGCCAGCAGCCATGCCCACCAGGGGTCCGGGTGTTTGAAGCGCAAGCGCCAGAGGAGCACCAGGCCGATCATCGCGCAAGCCCGCCGCACCGGCACCTCGAACCCAGCGAGAAAGCCGTAGCCCAGGGCTGCGGCGAAGGCCAGCGCACAAGCCCAAGGCAACCACGGCAGACCCACCGGCCACAGCCCATAACGCGCCGCACCGGCCACCAGCAGGTACACCAGACCGGCGAGCAGCCCGATGTGCTGCCCGGAAATCACCAGTAAATGGACGGTGCCAGTGTCTTGCAGTACCTGCCAATCTTCGCGGCTCAGCCCGCTGCCGTCGCCAAGCACCAAGGCCGCCAGCGCACCGGAGCGCCCGTGGGCATCCACTTGGGCCAGAGCCTGTCGCACGCCGTCGCGCCACGCACCTTGGGCCGCTTGCAGACGAAGGCCATCCTTCACCGTGCCGGTCGCCCCGATGCCTCGGCTCAACAGCCAGGCTTCATAGTCGAAACCGTGTGGGTTCAGTAATCCGGCCGGCCGTTTGAGCTTCACAGCCAATCGCCATCGCTCGCCGCTGCTGACGGGCGGACCACCGAACCAGGCCAGACGCATCGACGTCGGTAGCCGGGTGCGACGCGAACGGGCATCGGCCAGTTCGAAACGCACCACGTCCTCGCTGTGCTGCGGCAAGCCGACGACACGCCCTTCGACCCAGCGGGTTTCGCCATCGAGCGCGGCAGGTAACCGGTCGGCCAATGCCAACTGCGCCGACAGGCAGGCCCAGGCCAACCCGAACAGAAAAAAACCCAGCGGGTAGGTGCGAAACGGCAACACCATCAACCCCAGCACCGGCATGGTTGCAATCAGCCAAAACGGCGGCAATGCCGGTAAAAAAACCGGGGCCAACAGCCCCAGTGCAAGCGCGACCAACCCTGTGCGCATAACCCCATCCTTGAGAGCCCTTTCGTCAGGCATAGCCGGTCAGGGGCACCCTCGGCGTTATCAATTGTCACAAAGTCTGAATCTACCCGCCGTAGAATCCGGACATACTTGCGGCTTTATTGCTTTGAACCGACCGAGAAGCCTTATGCCCCGGCGCCTTTTCAAACGCTACATGCCAGACCCAGAGAGCATTCGGGAACACAAATCCTTACGTTTTCTCGGCACCCTGCTGCACGATCCCAACCTTTGGCACCTCAATCGCCATTCAGTGGCCAGGGCGATGGCCGTTGGTCTGTTTGCCGCGTTCCTGCCGATCCCCTTGCAGATGTTGCTGGCCGCCGCACTGGCCATCACGGTGCGCGGCAATATACCGATTGCCGTGAGCCTGGTCTGGCTGACCAATCCGATCACCATGCCGGCGGTGTTTTTTTGCACCTACCAGACCGGCGCCTGGCTGATGGATGTGCCTGCCCGGACGTTGCCGGAAGAACTGACCTGGGAATGGATCAGCGACCAGCTGTCCACGTTGTGGCAACCATTTCTGCTGGGATCGGTGGTGACCGGCCTGGTGCTCGGCGCCCTGGCCTACTTCGTCACCATGAGCTACTGGCGCTGGTGGGTGACCCGGCAGTGGAAACGGCGCAAGAAAAGCCGGATGTAAGATGCGAAAAAGGCCTCCCGAGCAGGGAGGCCTTTTTTGTGGTGTTTTTACTGGCCTCTTCGCGAGCAAGCCCGCTCCGACAGGGAGATTGTGGTGAACAGGCGTTTTGCGGCCATCCCGGAACAGTGTGGGAGCGGGCTCGCGAAGAAGGCGACGCGATCTTACTAGGTACGCATCCCCCGCCCACTGACCAACAACCGCGCGCACCCGACATAGAGCACCACGGTCGCCACCAGCATGAAGGTAATCGCGACACTGATCTTGATGTCCGAAACCCCGAGGATGCCGTAGCGGAAGGCATTGACCATATGCAGCACCGGGTTGGCCAGGGACACGGTCTGCCAGAACGGTGGCAGCAGGGAGATCGAGTAGAACACCCCGCCCAGGTAGGTCAGCGGCGTGAGCACGAACGTCGGGATGATGGAGATGTCATCGAAGTTGCGCGCAAACACGGCATTGATGAACCCCAGCAACGAAAAGATCGTCGCCGTGAGCACCACCACCAATATCGTCACCCCCAGATGGTGCACCTGCAGGTCGGTGAAGAACAGCGACAGCAGGGTCACGATCAAGCCCACTGCCAGGCCGCGCAACACGCCGCCCAGGGTATAGCCGATGAGGATCGTATGGGGTGAAACCGGCGAGACCATCAACTCTTCGATCGAACGCTGGAACTTGCTGCCGAAGAAACTCGACACCACGTTGCCGTAGGAGTTGGTGATCACCGACATCATGATCAACCCCGGCACGATGTAGTCCATGTACGTGAAGCCGCCCATGTCACCGATCTGGCGGCCGATCAGGTTGCCAAAGATCACGAAGTACAAAACCATGGTGATGGCGGGCGGCAGCAGGGTCTGCGGCCAGATCCGCATGAAGCGCCGGACTTCGCGATAAACGATGGTATTGAGGGCGATGAGGTTGGGGCGCAGTTCGGAATTCATACCGCCACCTTCGCCAGATTTTTCTCCACCAGAGACACGAACAACTCCTCGAGGCGATTGGTCTTGTTGCGCAGGCTCTGCACTTCAATGTGCTGCAACGCCAGCTGGGTGAACAGCCCGGTAATGCCGACGGCTTTATCCACCTGGACTTCCAGGGTGCGGTTGTCCACCAGCCGGGCCGGATAACCAATGAGCTGCGGCGCGACCTGCAGATCATTTTTCAGGTCCAGCAGGAAGGTTTCCACATGCAGTTGGCTGAGCAACTGCCGCATGCTGGTGTTCTCGACGATGGTGCCGTGGTCGATGATGCCGATGTTGCGGCACAGCTGCTCGGCCTCTTCCAGGTAGTGCGTGGTGAGGATGATGGTAATGCCTTTCTGGTTCAACTCGGTGAGGAAGGTCCACATCGAACGACGCAGCTCGATGTCCACACCCGCGGTCGGTTCGTCGAGAATCAGCAGGCGCGGCTCGTGCACCAGCGCACGGGCAATCATCAGTCGGCGCTTCATGCCGCCGGACAATGAGCGGGACGGCACGTCACGCTTGTCCCACAGGCCCAATTGGGTCAGGTACTGCTCGGCGCGCTCGTTGGCGATCTTTGGCGGGATGCCGTAGTAGCCCGCCTGGGTCACGACGATGTCGAAGGTCTTTTCGAACTGGTTGAAATTGAACTCCTGGGGCACCACGCCGATGCAGCGCTTGAGGGCGGCGGGCTCGCGGTCCAGGTCATGGCCGAAGATATTCACCGTGCCGCTGGTTTTGTTCACCAGGGTGGAAAGAATGCCGATGGTGGTGGATTTGCCGGCGCCGTTGGGGCCGAGCAGGGCGAAAAAGTCACCTTCGGCGACGTCCAGATCGATACCACTCAAGGCCTGGAAACCGTTGCCGTAGGTTTTGGTTAGCTGCCGGATGGACAGAGCGGAACTCATATCGGATTTATGCACCAAGAAGGGAGGAAAGAATGAGATAAGGGCGCGCGGCGAGCAATACAACCACGGCGCACGAAGGCAATGGTGCGTGGCGTCGCCGCACAAGTACAGTCACGTGTGTCGATAGTAAGTATTAAGTCAACGCGGTCATGACAGCCTTGCGGTAAGCCGCACGCGCTTGCAGCCGCGCGTACCAGGCCTGTAGATGCGGCCTCGCAGCCCGTTCGATGGGCATCTCGAACCAGGCATAAATGAAACTGCCGAGGGGGATATCGCCCATGCCGATTTCATCACCCGAGAGGTAAGGCTGTTCACTCAAGGCCTGCTCGACCATCGCCAGCAAATCTTCACACTCCTTGATCGCCGCCTTGATGGCCGGCCAATCCTGCTGCTCGGCCGGGGTGCGCAAGACGCCCCAGAACACCGTGCGAAACGGTCCGGCAAAGGACGATGTGGTCCAGTCCATCCATTTTTCCGCCGTGGCCCGCGCCTGGAGATCGGTCGGATACCACGCCGATCCCGCTGCATGGCGAGCCATCAGGTAGCGCACGATGGTGTTGGATTCCCAGAGCACGAAGCCGTCGTCTTCGATCATCGGCACGCGACCGTTGGGGTTCTTCGCGCGATACTCGGGCGTGTCGACCACTCCAAATGCACCGCCAGCGTCGATGGCCTCATAGGCCAGCCCCAGTTCTTCGGCGCACCACAATGCCTTGCGCACATTCGATGAGTTTTTCCGGCCCCAGATCTTCAGCATCACGGCTTCCTCGATGGATAAATGCCGCAGCAGCATACGCCGGATCAGTTGCGACTCAAATCACCCTGCATGTCACCGAGCAGGAGGGGCACTCGATCGCCAAACAGGTGTGGATAACATTTTTCCAAGTGTTCGAAAAAGAACGCTTCGGGCACATCGGCGAACTGGCCGTGGTCGGTGACGTACTCCATCAGCTTGGCGCCTTGACGGTTGAACGGGTGGAAAACGCTGTCATGGCGACCGTCGAACGCCAGCGGTGCCACATCGAACAACTCACACAAGCCCTGGTTGAACGCCGGCGTGGCTTTGACCCAGCGCTCGTTCAGGTACAGCTCGGTATAACCGTGCATGGCGAACACATCACTCTTGAGCAATTCCAGCAGGCGCGGCGTGGACAGGTGATTGCGTACATCCGCCAGGCCGATGCGCGCCGGGATACCGCAATGTCGGGCACAACCGGCCAGCAAGGTGGCCTTGGGCACGCAATAGCTTTCGCCCGCAGCCAATGCATAACTGCCACGCAGGGTCGCCGGATCGCGGCTGAAGGTGTAAGGGTTGTAGCGCACCGCCTCGCGCACAGCGTAATAAAGGTTGATGGCTTGATCGAGGGGATCACGGCCTGTGCCGCGATGGCCTTCGGTAAACTCGATGACTGCCGGGTGATCGCTGTCGATGAACGGGCCGGGGTTCAGGTATTGCTGCATGGGGAAGACCTCTCGAGAAACATCACCACCCGTAGGAGCTGCCGAGTGCAACGAGGCTGCGATCTTTCCCCAGACAATTGAACGCTGAGCGAAGACCGACAGATCAAGATCAAAAGATCGCAGCCTTCGGCAGCTCCTACAGGAGGGCTTGCCTCGAGTTTATCCACAGCCCCTTCGCAGCAATAACGGCATTTCAGCCAAACAATGGCGTTTTCTCACTTTATGAGCGAACGAATTCCCACGGTTGTTGCCAACCAGACTGGCGCAATGCATCCAGGGTTTCCCACGAAATCAATCACATTGCGCTGACCACCGGTTTTGCAGATGCCGTCTAAGCTCTGAGGGTCGGTTTGCCCTGGTTCACGGAGGATTACCTATGCTGTTGTTGTGGATACTGGTTCTGGTCGTCGGGATAGCCTGGCTGGCGCATCGGCGCACCGCCCCGCTGCCGGCGCTGGGGATCGTCGCGGTCTACCTGTTGGCCATGGGCATTTTGAGCCACGCGCCCGGTTGGCTGATGCTGGTCCTCTGGGTGGTACTCGCCGCCGTCGCGGCTCCGCTGCTGTTGCCAGACCTGCGCCGCAAGTATTTCAGCGCGCCGATGTTCGACTGGTTCCAGAAAACCCTTCCGCCCATGTCCCAGACCGAGCGTGACGCCATCGACGCCGGCACGGTGTGGTGGGACGGTGAACTGTTCAGCGGCCGGCCGGACTGGGACACGCTGCTGGCCTACCCCAAGGTGCAACTGAGCGAAGAGGAGCAGGCATTCCTCGACGGTCCCACCGAAGATCTCTGCGCCATGGTCAGCGACTGGCAGATCGGCCAGGCCATGGACCTGCCGCCTGAGGCCTGGACCCACATCAAGGAACACGGTTTCTTCGCGCTGATCATTCCCAAGGAATACGGCGGCAAAGGCTTTTCCGCCTACGCCCACTCCCAAGTGGCCATGAAACTGGCGACCCGTAGCGGCGACCTGGCGTCCACCGTGATGGTCCCCAACTCCCTCGGCCCAGCGGAGCTGCTGCTGCACTACGGCACCGACGAACAACGCGACCATTACCTGCCACGCCTGGCCCGTGGCGACGATATTCCCTGCTTCGCCCTGACAGGGCCATTGGCCGGCTCCGACGCCGGAGCGATGCCCGACACCGGCATCATCTGCAAGGGGCAATGGCAAGGCCAGGAAACCCTCGGCCTGCGCCTGAACTGGGAAAAGCGCTACATCACCCTTGGACCGGTGGCCACCCTCCTCGGCCTGGCCTTCAAGGCTTATGATCCTGACCACCTGCTGGGTGACGAAGAAGACCTGGGTATCAGCCTCGCCCTGATTCCCACCGATACTCCAGGCGTCAATATCGGCCGCCGTCACCTGCCCCTCGGCGCCGCGTTCATGAACGGACCGAACTGGGGCAAGGACGTGTTCATCCCGTTGGACTTCCTCATCGGCGGCCAGGCAATGCTCGGCAAGGGCTGGATGATGCTGATGAATTGCCTGTCGGTCGGACGCTCGATTTCCCTGCCGGCGGTGGGCACCGGTGCGGCGAAGTTCACCAGCCTGGTGACCGGCCAGTACGCCCAGGTGCGCGAGCAGTTCAACGTGCCGTTATCGGCATTCGAAGGCATCCAGGAAGCCATGGCGCGCATCGGCGGCAACGCCTGGATGATGGACGCTGCACGCATGCTGACCGCCAATGCGGTGGACCTGGGGGAAAAACCCTCGGTGCTGTCGGCGATCCTCAAATACCACCTGACCGAACGCGGCCGCGAGTGCATCAGCCACGCCATGGACGTACATGGCGGCAAGGGCATTATCATGGGCCCGAACAATTACCTGGGGCGCAGTTGGCAAGGTGCACCGATCTTCATCACGGTTGAAGGCGCGAACATCCTGTCGCGCAACCTGATGATCTTTGGCCAGGGGGCGATCCGCTGCCATCCGTTCGTGCTCAAGGAAATGGCCCTGGCCACCCGTGAAGACAAGGACCAGGCACTGATCGAGTTCGACGGTTTGTTGCTCAAGCACATTGGCTTCGCGGTCAGCAACGCAGCCAGCACCCTGGTGCTGAACCTGGGCCTGGGGCATTTCGAAAGGGCCCCCGGCAATGCCTTGAGCCAGGGTTATTTCCGCGACCTCAACCGGCAAGCGGCGGCGTTCGCCCTGCTGGCGGACCTGAGCATGATGCTGCTGGGCGGTGAGCTCAAACGCCGCGAACGCTTGTCGGCACGCCTGGGGGATGTACTGAGCAACCTCTATTTGGCCTCCGCCGCGCTCAAGCGTTACCACGACCTGGACTCGCCCGACCACATGGCACCGTTGTTTACCTGGGCCATGGAAGAAAGCCTGGGCCAGTCGGAGCGTGCGCTGGACGAACTGCTGAGCAACTTCCCGAACCGGGTGCTGGGTTGCCTGTTGCGCCTGGTGGTGTTCCCTTTCGGCCGCCGCCACAAAGGCCCGAGCGACAGGCTGGACGCCGAAGTGGCCGCCGTGATCGGCCGGGCCAAGGGCGATCCCACCCTCGAAGAGTTGCTGCAAGGCTGCTATCGACCGCAATCGACCGACGATCCGGTGGGTGCCCTGCAACACGCCGCCGACCTGCTTGCCGCCGCCCAGCCGCTGCATAAAAAACTACACGTCGCCGTCAAGCAGGGCCAGCTCAACCCGGCCCCCGGTGAACACCTTATTGACGCAGCCCTGGAAGCCGGTGTGCTGCAGGTGGACGAAGCCCAGACGTTGCGCACGGCCGAAGCAGCGCGACGCAAGGTCATCGATGTGGATGATTTCGATAAGGAGGAACTGACGCTGGCCGAGACAAAAGTCCGTTGATCCTCCCTACCATGTAAAAGCGGGCGCAAGAGCTTTATACTCCTGCGCCCGTTTTGCTCTTGAGGACTTATCTCGTGTCCAATGTCGTTGCCGATCACCTTGTCTTGCTTGACCACTTGCGCAGCATCCTGGTCGCCGTGGGTGAGGCCGAACAGGTTCCCGAAGAAAGCCATGCCCTGTTTCTGGAACGCTTCGACGAGTTGCGCGCGCAGTTGCCCGTTGACCCGATCGAAAGCCAATACCTGGGCCAGGACCTGCTGTGCCAGGTGATCGTCCGTTACCCACAGATCGCCCACCTGGTGCCTCGCGACTTGCTCTGGTACTTCGCCGGTGACTGCCTGCACTACATGCCCGACGAAGAAATCGCGCTGTACCAGGCCTTGGAAGAACGTCGCTTCGAAGCCGAACAAAACGACGAACCCTTCGACTGGAACCAGGAAAAGCAATTGCTGGCAATGTCGGACCAGGACAGCAAACACTGATTGCGATCGTTCATGCAAAAGGCCCGCACGGTTAACCTGCGGGCTTTTTTTGCTTTGCCAAAGGGTGTTGCATGGACCGGCCTCATCGCGAGCAAGCTCGCTCCCACACTAGGTCGATGGCGAGCACACATTCTGCATTTACAGCAGTTCCCCTGTTGGAGCGAGCTTGCTCGCGATGAGGCCCGTTAAGACAACCCATCACTCTCTGGCAGCTCATAGTGCGCCGCCTCTTTGCTGGAACCACTCCCCCCACCCACCGTGTGCAAGGTCGGCTCCTTTGCCAGGCACTCCACCAGATAATCAATGAACACCCGCAATTTCGGCGGCAGGTAACGGGTCGGCGAATGCAGTAACCACAAGCCACCGTGGTAGGAAGCCAGGAACGTCCAGTCTGCCAGCACTGGCACGACCGCCCCCTGCTCCAGGGCATACCGAGCCGTGAAGTACGGCAAACTGCCAATCCCGATGTGTTGCAAAACCGCCTCCAGTCGCACGCCCGTGTGATTGGCCGCATAGCGGCCGCGCACGCCTACGGTGACCGACTTGGTGCCTTTCTTGAATTTCCAGCGAGCGTCACTCGGGGTTTCCCCCAGATAAATGCAGCTGTGCTCCAGCAAGTCCTGGGGATGTTCGGGGACGCCATGCTCGGCCAGGTATTGCGGGGTGGCGCAGAGCAAATGATCGATGCTCAACAACTGACGGCCCACCAGCCCGGCGGGAGGTTGATCGGTGATCCGAATGGCCAGGTCGACGTGATCATCAATCAGATCGACTTGCCGATCTTCCAGAAGCAGTTCCACATCGATCTGGGGATAACGACGCAGGAACTCGGGTATGTGGGGATGAATCACAAAGCGCCCCACCGCCTTGGGCACGCTGACCCGAATCCGTCCCTCGGCTTGCTGGGTGAATTGGCCGCTGATTTCCATCACAGAGCGGGCAGACGCGACCATTTCCTGGCAACGCTTGAACACTTCCTCCCCGCCATCGCTCAAGCGCAACTTGCGCGTGGTGCGTTGCAACAAGCGAGTCGCCAGGGCCTTTTCAAGGCGGGAGATGCTGCGACTGACAGCCGATGGCGATGAACCGGACTGGCGGGCCGCTTCGGAGAAGCTACCGGTCTCCACGACCTTGACGAACATGGCCATTTCGACGAGCAGTGGAAGCGGTAGATTTGTGCTCATGACGCAACAGTCCTTTGAAATTTGAACGGATTATCAACAATTTCCACACGACTTATAATCCCGAAACAAAATTTCTAATACGGATATGGAATGACACTTCGCCTCTTTTTCCATAGCGATGACCTCAAGGCCAACGTGGAAGTCCTGGATTGCAGCCCCTGGGAAAATGAATTTGCCGTGGTACTGCGCGCCACACTGTTCCACCCTCAGGGCGGCGGCCAGCCTTTCGACACCGGGTGGATCGGTGAGAGCCAGGTGCTGCGTGTCGTCCAGGACGGGCAACAGATCATTCACTATGTCGACCGCGCAGTGGCCTCGGGCATGATCTCAATTCGCGTGGATGAACAGCGCCGACAGCTGAATTCGCGCCTGCATTCGGCCGGGCATCTGATCGGCCATTTCGCCGAAACCCGTGGCTGGACACCCATCAAGGCTCATCACTGGCCCGGCGAAAGCCGTGTGCAGTTCAAACCTGGGGAGGATCCTCAGGAGCTGGACGCATCAATCATCCAGCAAGGCATCAATGAGTGGATCGCCGCCGACCTGCCGCGCCTGGTCGCATTGCGCGAAGGTTCGCGAGAAGTCGGTTTTGGCGAGCTGGCCCCCTATGGCTGCGGCGGCACTCACGTGCGGTGCCTGCAGGAACTGGGCACGGTCACTGTCGCCGCGCTTTCACAGAAAAAAGGAACGTTGTCGGTTCACTACCACGTGGACTGACACTCCGCGGCCAGGAACACGGCTCACGGTGAGCGTTTATCCGCTGAGCAACGCCTGCAACTCTCCTACTCGCCAGGTGAACCTTCTTGCTTTTATCTCCACCCACCGCGGGAAGTTTTCCCCGGGGACGTTTCTTCGCGCTTTCAAAAGAGGCACGCCATGCCAGACGCCCTTACACCGCAAGCACTGTCCCCTCTTGAGTTGCCCATTGTGTTCACTCCCGGCGCGTGGCAACGCGCAGTCATGCTTGAGCACTCAGATCACCCTGAAAACCTGCTGCTCGATCGACTGAGCAACGTATTGCGCGCGGTCTTTGAGACTCGCCAGGCCTATCCACACGAATCTTATGTGGTATTCGAGTTCATCCAAGTCGCCTCAGCGGCTGGTCCACAGCCTGATACGTTGCTGCAACTGAGCCTCAGTCTGTTCCACGAGCCGGACCAGCCTGATGCTCTGCTGATAGCGCTTGCAGGAGATCACCCGCACTACCAGGCCTGAAATCCGTCAGCAAAAAAAGCATCAAAAGACAGTTTATTGACGGCCATGCAAGCTCCAACTTTCCTTCCGTCACTTTTTAGTCGTTTTTTTTGATCGAGGCGTGGCGCTTTGCCATGCTTGAACTACCGTCAAAAAGAAGCGAACAGGGGGCCAGTCAAACCGCTCCTCAAACAACCTGATCGATGCCGGTCACCTGCTCGACATCCCGGATATTCCGGGGCCAAGAAAGGTTATATGTAAGCTGCCTGCCATTCAGTCAGGCCGGTGTAATGCGCCCGTTTGCTTGCTCAGACGAGGTCTGTCGCCGGAACCACTGGAGGGTTGGGTGAGATATGAAGGGGCAGCCCGGGCCCCTTAAGTGATCCGAGGCATCTGTAAGCCTAAGGACGGCCTCTCTATCGAGGATCACTTCATGACCCATCGTACCGTGCCTGTTTTAAAAAAATTCATTCATGGCCTGTTCTGGATGGGCCTTGGCCTGGATGCGGCGCAGGCCGCAGCGGCAAATTGTTCACAACTGGACAGTTTGCCGGCAACCTTCGAGGTCGGCCAAGGGCTTCAGAACGAACTGCGCATCCTCGCCCCTGTGACGAAGTTGGCGGTGGGCGACCCGAAAATTGCCGATGTGCAGCCCAGTGGCAGCGACGCCTTCATTCTCACGGGCCTGATGCCCGGCGCCACCAGCCTGATGGTTTGGACGGCGTGTTCGAAAACGCCCCGCCAGAGCATGATCTTCGTCAAAGGCCGGGCCACTGCGGCGCTGACCAGCGCCGCGAGCGTGCCTTCCGAAGACCCGATGCTGCTGGCCCAAGTACAGACCGACATCCGTTTTGTCGAGGTCAGCCGGACCAAACTCAAGGAGGCCTCGACCTCGATCTTCGGCAGTCGCGGCAACTTTCTGTTCGGCGCACCGAGAACCCTGCCCACCATCGGTGGCGTGGTTCGGCCTTCATTGCCGGTCAATAACGACATGTTCAACCTGTCCTTCGCCACCGGCCAGACGCTGCTGATGATCAATGCGCTGGAAGGCAGCGGTTTTGCCTATACCCTAGCGCGTCCCAGCCTGGTGGCCCTCAGCGGGCAGAGCGCGAGTTTCCTGGCCGGCGGCGAGGTGCCTATTCCAGTGCCCAGTGCCGGCAGCGATAACGTGTCCATCGAGTACAAGGAATTCGGTATCCGCCTGACCCTGACACCGACTGTCGTAGGCAAAAACCGCATCATGCTGAAGGTGGCACCGGAAGTCAGTGAGCTGGATTTCACCAATGCGGTGAACATCGCCGGCACGCTGGTTCCAGCGCTTACCGTGCGCCGTACCGATACCAGTATTGCCCTGGCCGATGGCGAAAGCTTCGTCATCAGCGGGCTGATCAGCACCCGTAACGCCTCCCAGGTGAACAAGCTTCCGGGGCTGGGTGACGTGCCGATTCTCGGCGCATTCTTTCGTGACAACTCCATCAACCGCGAAGAACGGGAGCTGCTGATGATCGTCACGCCGCACCTGGTCCAACCCTTGGCCGCCGACGCACAACTGCCGACGTTGCCGGGCGAACAGCTGCGCAACTATGACCCGAATTTCTACCGCATGTACTTCCTCGAACACGGCGAGTTCGACAATCGCAGCGGGCTTTCCCAGTGAGCCGGCGCTTGATGGGCAAGGAGCCAAGTGTTCAACCTGATGCGAGGGGACATTCAATGAAAGCAATGATCGCGATTGCAGCAGCGTTAGTGCTCACCGGCTGCGCCAGCAATGGCGTGGCTTCCCGCCAGGCCAGTTGCGCCAAGCCCGGATCCGATCAGGAACTGGCGCTGAACCTGGCCGATGACATGGCCAATGATGGACGGTTGTACGCCAGCCTGGCTAACCTCGAAGGTTTGCCCGAAGACTTGGTCCAGGTTCGCCTGCGCAAGGCCCGGGTGCTGCGCCTGATGGGGCGCAACGAGGCAGAGCCGTTGTACAAGAGCCTGCTCGGGACGTGCCTGGCCGCAGATGGCGAACATGGCCTTGGCCAGTTGGCGGCGGCCAAAAATGATCATGCGACCGCCACCCAACACCTGGAGCGTGCGGTGCGAATGACCCCTACCGACGGAAGAATGCGCAATGACCTGGGGGTCGTCTACCTCAACCAACGGCGGATCCCTGAAGCACGCTTCGAGTTCATGACCGCCATGGAGCTCAAACAGTCCGACTCACTGGCGGCGCTCAATATGGTGACGCTACTGATTTACCAGGACAACTGGAAACAGGCGGCTGAACTGGCAAACATGGCCAACCTGAGCCCCAAGCAAGTGGCAGATGCGCAAGCCCGCGCGGAAAGAATCAGGGGCACGGCCACTGGCGCGGTGACGTCACAAGCGAACCACCTGACCGAGGTGGTTGACGCCTCATCCGGTGCGGTCAAGTAGAGCGTTCTGAGGAGTCCAAGAGATGAAATCCAAACAACTGATGATCGTGTGCATGGCGTGCCTGTCTACCACCGCCTGGGCGATTGAGCCAGGCCCCTCTTCGGCGGCGCAACAAGGCACCGAGAGCTGGATGCAACTGCAGATTCGCGGCGTGGTTGCCTCCACCCATCTGCAAACCGCCTCGGCCACCGAACGCGAACTGGCCATGCAACGCTGGCTCAACAGCTTCAACTACCCGATCCCGGAATTCTTTGACCAGGACTCCGGGGGAGACATCACCAGTAGCAAATGAAACACCGCAGGAACAACGAAAAGATCGCAACCTTCGACAACACCTGCACTCGATCCGGTGTAGGTGTTGTCGAAGGTTGCGATCTTTTGGCTTGTACGGTCGGGTGATAACAGGAGAAAACCTGTGGGGGGCTCGCGAAAGGGCCCTCACATCCAACATCCATGCAAACTGACCCACTGCCTTCGCGAGCAAGCCCGCTCCCACAATGGGCCTGCGGTGAACACAGACTCATGAACACCCAACATCACCTGTGGGAGCGGGCTTGCTCGCGAAAGGGGCCCTCACATCCAACATCCATGCAAACTGGCCCACCGCCTTCGCGAGCAAGCCCGCTCCCACAATAAGCCTGTGGTGAACACAAGACTCATGAACACCCAACATCACCTGTGGTGAACACAAGACTCATGAACACCCAAAATCACCTGTGGGAGCGAGCCTGCTCGCGATGACGGACTGACATTCAACACCTTCATTGACTGTCAAACCGCTATCGCGAGCAGGCTCGCTCCCACACTAGGCCCTACGTGTTCTACATATTCCCAAAGGCCCTGAACACGCCGATCATGGCAGGGCCGATGGCGACCAGGAAGAAACTCGGCCACAGGCAGAAGATCAGCGGGAAGATCAGCTTGGTGCCGATCTTCGCGCCCATTTCCTCGGCGGCCTGGGTGCGCCGGTCACGAAACTCGTCGGCGTAGATGCGCAGGGTGTCGGCCACGCTGGTGCCGAAGCGAATGCTCTGGGCCAACAGGCTGACCAGCCCCTGGATATCCTCCAGGCCAGTGCGCACGGCCAGTTGCTTGAGCGCCTCGGTACTGGTGATGCCCGCACGAATCTGTGCATTGACCAGGGCCAACTCCTCGGCCAACTCCACCTGGCTGACCGACATTTCCTCAGCCACCCGTTCAATCGTCGTGGGCAAGGCCAGGCCCGATTCGACACACACCACCATCAAGTCCAAGGCATCCGGAAACGCCGCCCGCAGCCGGGTTTGTCGGGCCTGTTTGCGCTTGCCGACATACAGCGCCGGCAACAGCCATCCGATACCGACCACCAAGGTGAGCGCCAGCAGAACGATGGCGGCGTTCACCTTGATCATCGGCAACAACAGTACCGCAACGCCAAGCAGCGACAGCGGCAGTATCAGGCGCACGGCCCAGTAAACCTGCACCGCCGAAGCGGAACGATAACCGGCGTGCGTCAGCAGGGTCTGGGTAGCCGATATCCGGGTCGGGTCGTTCGAGGCAAAGCGCTGGCCCACCCGCTCCAGCAAAAGTTGCAGGTTCCCCGGCGCCTCCTGCCCTGCCGAGCTACCTGAATACCCCCGTTTGATCAGCGCCAGGCGCCGCTGCACCGGGTCCTGCAACCCCATCATCAGCAGAAGCACGGCGACCACCGCCAGCACCGTACTGAGACCGACCACGGCGATGAACAACAGCCGTGCCACCTCCTCGTTTCCGGTAAACCGACTGAACAACCCGAGCAAAAAGTCCATGACTGATACCTCGCGGTAAAACAGCGCTTAAACCTGGATCCGAATAATTTTTCGTATCCAGAAAATCCCGATCAACATGGCGCAGAAGGCACCGATGATCAGCTTGTGGCCGATCGGGTCGTTGATCAGCACCGGCATGTAGCTGGGGCTCGTGAGGACGATGGCGATCGCCAGCACGAAGGGGATCGCCACCAGCACCCAGGCCGACATGCGCCCTTCCGCCGACAACGTCCGGATCTTGCGCTGGAAGCGAAAGCGTCCGCGGATCAGCCGGCTCAGGCGCTCCAGCACTTCGGTCAGGTTGCCACCGGTTTCACGGTGGATGAGGATCGACGTCACCAGCATCATCACCGTCATGCTCGGCATGCGCTCCAGCAAGCCAAGCATCGCCCGGCGCACGTCGTTGCCGTAGTTGATGTCGGCGAAGGTCATGCCGAACTCCTGGGCAACCGGCCCCTTATGTTCATCGGCGACCAGACGCAGGGTTTCGTTGAACGGGTGCCCGGCCCGCAAGGCCCGGCACATGGCGTCCAGCGCATCTGGCAAACCTTCCTCGAACGCGGCGAAACGCTTGCTGCGATCACGCATGATTTTGAACAGCGGCAGCCAGGTCACCACAAACGTCGCCAGCAGCGCCATCCACCACAGCGGCGAAACCATCAGCACCACGGCACCGGCCGCCACGCCCAGGACCAGCCCCAGCACCATCACCCGATAAGCCCGGTATTCGTGGCCGGCCTGCTCGATCAGTTGCGTCAGGTTGGCCATGAACGGCAGCTGTTCAAGCCAGGCCTCCAGGGGCGACAGGCGCGTCAGGTATTTCTGCCGCAACACGGTTTGCATGTTGGGCAAATGGTTGGCCTTCTCCAACACATGCAGGCGCCCACGGATGCGCTTGCGCATTTTGCCGGCCTCGCCGAACACCGGCACCACTACGCCCTGGGACAAAAGGAAGACCGCAATGAACACCATGGCGAGAAAAATCAGGATGAACTCACTGGGAATATTGCTCATGACTGCCGGGCCTCCATCCACTCAGGGCGGAACAGCGTCAGCGGCAATTCAATGCCGCGTTTGGCCAACACATCGCGGAACGCCGGGATCATGCCGCTGGGCCGATAGTCGCCAAGCACCTCACCGTGTTCACCGATGCCATGGCGCACAAAGGAGAAAATCTCGGTCATGGTGATGACCTCCCCTTCCATGCCGTTGATCTCTTGCATGCTGACCACGCGTCGCTTGCCGTCTTCTTGACGCTCCAGCTGGATCACCACATCGATGGCCGAGGCAATTTGTTGACGCATTGCCTTGATCGGAAACGTCGCGCCGGTCATCGACACCATGTTCTCGACTCGACCCAAGGCATCACGCGCGGTGTTGGCGTGAATCGTGGTCAATGAACCGTCGTGGCCGGTGTTCATCGCCGTGAGCATGTCCAGCGCCTCGGCACCGCGCACCTCGCCGATGACAATACGGTCCGGGCGCATCCGCAGGCTGTTGCGCACCAATTCGCGCTGACTCACCTCGCCGCGCCCCTCGATGTTCGAAGGCCGGGTTTCCAGGCGCACCACGTGGGGCTGTTGCAGTTGCAACTCGGCCGAGTCCTCGATGGTGACGATACGTTCGTTATGGGGAATGAAACTGGACAGCACATTGAGCATGGTGGTCTTGCCGCTGCCGGTCCCGCCGGAAATCAGCACGTTCAGGCGCCCACGGACGATGGCCTTGAGCAACAAGGCGATGGCCGGGGTCATGGTGCCCACCTGGATCAGGCTGTCGGTATTGAGCAGATCCACGGCGAAGCGCCGGATCGACATGCTCGGACCGTCGATGGCCAGCGGCGGGATGATCGCGTTGACCCGCGAGCCATCCTTGAGGCGGGCGTCCACCAGCGGCGAGGACTCGTCGATACGCCGCCCCAGGCTGGAGACGATACGGTCGATGATGTTCAGCAGATGCTGGTCATCGCGAAAGCGCACGTCGGTCCTTTGCAGTTTGCCGAAGCGTTCGACGTACACCGAGGCAAAGCCGTTGACCAGAATGTCGGACACACTATGGTCGGCCAGCAGCGGTTCCAGCGGCCCCAGGCCAAGCACCTCGTCGGTGATCTGCTTGATGATCAACTGACGGCTGACCGAACTCACCGGCGCCGAATGCTCCTCGAGCAGGCGCTGGCAGATGTCGCGGATCTGCCGCGTGGCCTCGACTTGTTCGAGAGCATCGAGCAAGGACAGGTCCATGACCTTGAGCAACTGCTGGTAGATTTTTTCCCGCCACTCGGCTTCCACCGGGGTGACCTGGCTGCGGGTTTCGTAGAGCACGTCCGGGATGGCCTGCTCCCAGGCCATCAGTGCTTCTGCCGGGTCTGCCAAGTCGTCGCCCTGCTGGGCGGTCACTGAAGAACCCGGTTTACCGGACTGTTTGCGCAAGCGGTTGCGGAAATCACTGATCATGGGTCATCCCCCGAAGAAACGGTTGAAGGCGCGCTTGAGCAGGCCTTTGTTCGTGGCCATCTGGTGACCGACCAGGTCTTCGGTCAAATCGCGCAGGGCGACGGTAATGGCCGCCCTCGGCGCATGCAGCCCCAACGGCACGCCAGTGTTCTGACTCTGGCTGACCAGGTTGAAGTCATTGGGTAATTTCGACAGGTTCGCGCAACGCAGCGCCTCGCCAATATCCTTGAGGCTGACCGCGGCGCCTTTGTCATAACGGTTGACCACCACCTGCAACTGGTCGCCGCGCACACCCAGGTCTTCGCGCAAAATCCGCACCAGGGCACTGGCATCACGCAGGTGGCTGACGCTCTGTTGCACCACCACATACACCCGGTCCACTTGCTCCAGCACGGAGCCGGTGAGGTGGTCGATCTGCCGCGGCAGGTCCACCACCACCCAGTCATAGCTGGCACGGGCCAGTTGCAACAGGGCGTCGAGCTGTTCAGGTTGGGCGTCCTGGGGCAAGCACAGCTCGCCGGCCCGACCACCGAGCACATGCAGGGTCGGGCTGAAGTGACTGCAGAAACCGCGCAGCGCAATGCTGTCCATGTCCTCGATCTGTTGCAGCACTTCCAGATGGCTATGGGACTGCGCCACATCCAGGTAATGGGTCACGCTGCCAAATTGCAGGTCCATATCCAACAACAAGGTGTTACCTGCCCGGGCGCTCAACTGTTGAGCCAGATTGCAGGCCACCAACGTCCCACCGGAACCACCCTTGGCGCTGATCACGGCAACCAGCTTGCCTTCGGCACCGTTGCCGAGGCGAACCTCCGCCACCAGCCGATTCAGGGCGGCCACCAACTCCATCTCGGCGACGGGCTCGGGCAGTACATCCCGAGCCCCGGCCTGCATCGCCAGGCGCATGCCCTCCTGTTCGCCCAACGGTCCGCACACCAACATCGGTGGACGCTCGTGGGCCGGACGCTGCAACAACGCCGCCAACTCTTCGCGCCACAAGTGGCTGACCCGCAGCAACAATAGATCGGGCATCCGGTCCAGGCCGTAGAGCGGATCGACATGGCCGTTGCTCACCAGGCGCGTGCTCACTTCCAGGCACGGCATGCGCTGGCAGACGCATTGCAGGTCACGCAGGGCCGAAGCATCGCGGCTGCTGATCAGTATTCGCAACCCGGCTTTGCCGGTGGCGGTCGAGAGCGGAGTTTCCCTGGTATTCAGCATGGTGTGATCTCCCCGGAATCGGAATGACGCCCAAGGCTTTCGCGTGGCAAGGTTGCCCGGAACGCGGGCAAGGTAATGGGCACGCCCAAGCCGGGAATGAACAAATTGAACACGAAGTTCTGCACGCTCAGGCGCACGTAGCGGATGGCACGAAAGCCGTTGGCGCCAGACGTATCGGCGGGGTTCGCCACCACGGCACCGTTAACATCCAGATAGGTCAGCGCCAGGTTCGAGGTCGCCAGGCTGCTGATCAGTTGGCTGGTCCCGGTGTCCGTCGCGGCGTTGAAGATGGCCCGGCGCAACACCACCGGATCGCTGATGTTGCACACCGCCGCCAGCCGCACGCCACGCCTGGCGGCTTCATCCAGTGCGTTGACGGTGAAGTACAGCCGGCCCATTTCCACCACACCGAACAGCAGGATGAACACCAGCAGGCCCACGAAGGAGAACTCCACAATGTAAGTGCCGCGCATGTGTTTATTGTTCATCACAACACCCTCATGACAGTGGTCGCGACCAGTGGGATACCCAGCGCAATGGCATTGCCGAAAAAACCCGGGATCGATCCGCTGCAGTTGCCCGCGCCGATCACCGGACAGAAGGTGTAGGTAATGGTGACGCGCACATGGTCGATGCCCTCGGCGACGACCTGCACGTTCGCCGTCGTCAACCCGGACACCACTGCGCTGCCGGCCTGGCTGGGCACGCCATACACCGCCACGTTTTTCGTCTGGGTCAGCAGCGTGTTGCTCAAGGCAACGGTGCCGAGGGTGGAATTCCAGGCCTGGCCGGCGACGAAGCGATTGGCGTCACGACTGGCCTGCAGCAACACGTTGTACTGAAAAAGCATGCGGCCGAACTCGCCGAAGGCCAGTAACAGCAGCAGCAACAACGGCAGCACCAGAGTGAACTCCACCAGTGCCACGCCTTGCTGGGCCTGCGGTGCTTTGAAATGGACAAGTCCCATGACGCCTCCTACGAGTCGGTGCTCGGAGTGCCGCTGCCGTTGAGATAGGTTTTGTAAAGCTGGATGATCTGCGGGCCGGCGTCGCTGGACGGTGTGGGACCGGGCACGTTGTCACCTTCACACTCCTCGACGAACTGGCCGAAGATGATTGAATCAGAGCCTCCGCCGTTAACCGGTTGTACGACGAAATAGCAGCCGAACCCGAGGACGGGGATCGAGGTCGAACCACTGAGTTTGCCGGTGCAGTCGCCGATCACGATTTTCAGCATCCGCCGTTCGAAAACCCCGTTGCTTTCACAGCCGCTGCCCGCCCCGGCCACGCACGCAGCGACACTCGCCCGCCAGTCGTTGTAGTCCAGTATCGCGGTTGCACCTGCCGTGAGATTGCCGTTGTTCGACGTGATGGGCTGCCCTTGGTATTGCGCCTGGGAGAGCGCATCGTTGTAAGTCATCGCCGGTGTGCTGGACGCGGTGACCAGGTCCGGTGGATAGTCCGAGGAACTGACCGGGCCGTTATAGATACCAAAGCGCGTATTCAGGCCCTGGGACGTCGGCCCGGCCTTGTTACCCGGCGCGGTCTGAACGTTGTCCCCTACGTTGCGACAGACCGAACCACCGCCCGCCAGGTCTTCCCGGACCGCACTGCCGCCGGAACCAAAATCGAGCAGTTGGAAATTACCCGGCCCGATAGGCGAGGTATTACCCGCCGCTGTCTTCAGGACCTCCAGGTCACCGAAGCGATACCCCCAGAAGTTACCGGCGGCCGGGTCGTATTGAGAGGTATCACCGCAGACCATCAACGGCGCCAGATCACAGGGGGCCGTGGGGCTGGGGCCGGCGGTGGCAATTGCCGCCACTCGTTTATTACCGAGGCCGGCGCTGCCCATCGTTTGCACGAAACTCCAGAAAAAACCGTTCAGCTGATAACTGGACACCGACACCCGCACGTATTTGGCATCCGCAGGTCCTGGGTACGAGAACGGGCCATAGACGCTGCTGGAGAGCTCCACCGCGGCAAATGCGCCCGGGTTGCCGGCGACAGCGGTTGCCAGTTCAGTGTTACCCGCGGCGTTGGCATTTCGTGTCAGCGTGTCCAGGGCCGCCGCTCGGGTGGTACTGGCCATGTTTACGCCACCCGTCACCTGGCTCAGGGTCTTGGCGCCGCTCAGGGCCGCAGCATCCACTGCATTTTGCACCCGCGTTTTGTTCAGCAGCATGTGTCCGCCGTCCAAGGCCAATGCCGCCATCATGGAGATCGCCATCAGGGCGATTACCATCAATACACTTACCGCCCCTATCTGACGTTGCGGCACAGTTAAAGGCTGCCGAATACTGGGGTTCATTATCACGTCCTCGTCTACTGACGTTGAGGATCGGCATCGCCTGGGGCCGGGATTTTTCCGCGCCCGTCAGCGAACGTTGACCACACTGCGCTCGATACCGCGGATCACCGTGATCGAGGCATCGTCCTGTGCCTTGGCGATGCGTTGCACTATGGGTTTTGGCGTCGGAGCAGCGGCGACCGGCGCGGCGGGTGTCGGCGCCGCGACCACGGCCTTTTTCTCCAGGTTCAGCGGGTTGCGCAGTGCCAGTTGCAGCTTGCCTTCGGTCTGCGCGGTGACCAGCGCCTCCGCTTCGCTGGCCGACATTTCCAGCGTCACGGCCCGCACCACCACCGGTTGGGTTTTGTCGGTGCCGGCAGTCTGGTCCACCGCCAGCACCCGCAGGTTTTCCAGGATGGTCCGCGACACGGCATTGTTACTGCCGGCACTGGTGGTCTTGGTCGCCAGGACATCGACCCGGTTACCCGGCAAGAGGAAACCGCCCACACCGACCACATCGTCCACGCGTACCGAGATGGCGCGCTTGTCGGGGGCGATCAGCGAGGCCAGGGTGCTGCCGCCCAAGTGCTCGCTCAACCGCGCCCCCCGCACGATGTCGCCGCGCAGGATGTCGAATGTGGCGATCTTGCCCACCGCTTGCTCGCTGGAATCGAAGGCGTCGTCCGGGATCGTATCCATGGGCATGCGCACGGTCGTGACCTGCTGGGCCTCGACCATCTGCCCGAAAGGAATTTCCACCGTGGCCACCACCACGCTTCGCAGGTGGTCATCAGGTTTGGCGTTAAGGCGCGCGCTCAGCCAGGAGTCAGCCATCCATGCGGCACCAAGGCCCATTACCAGGGAAACGCCTATCAGCGAAAGCGTACGAGAGCTCATGTCGGTATCTCCGAATCAAAGGAAGTCGAGCTGAACGAAGTAGTTGTGCCAGGCCCATTCCAGCTCTTGCGGCAACAGGGGCCCGGAACCGCCCAGGTAACGCTGGCGGTCCAGCGCCATGTTCAGCAGGTCACGGGGATGGCAAGGCACCAGCGGCATGCCTTCGCCTGCATACAGCCGCTGCAGCACATAGCGCACCAGCAGCGGGTCATACGGGATACCCAGGCGTTCGCATTCCTGGCGCCAGATGCGTTCGTACTCCTCGGGCTTGAGGTAACCGAACTGCACCTTGTAGCCGATGCGCCGCAGGAAGGCCTCGTCGGCCAGCTCCAGGGGGTTGAGGTTGGTGGAAAACACCAGCACCAGGTCGAACGGCAATTCGCAGTGCCGGCCGCCCCCCAGGTTGATGAAGTCACGCTTCTCTTCCATGGGCACGATCCAGCGATTGAGCAGCTCGGCTGGAGCCATGCGCTGACGCCCCATGTCATCGATGATGAACAGCCCGTTGCTTGCCTTGAGCTGCAACGCGGCCTGGTACTGGCGAGTGAAGGGGTCGTAGCGCACGTCCAGCTGTTCCATGCTCAACTCGCCACCGGTGATAACGATGGGGCGTTTGCAGCACAGCAGGCGGCGGTCGATGCCTTCATTGAGCATCAGGTTGTTCGATTGGCTGTTGTCATCCAGGCGCTGGTGCACCTGCGGATCGTAGATCTCGATCACCGATTCGTTGATGACAATGGCGTGGGGCACCCAGATGGCCTCGGCAAACAGGCGGATCAACCGACTGCTGACATACGTCTTGCCGGTGCCGGCAGGCCCATAAATCATGATCGCCCGGCCGGAGTTCAGCGCCACGCCCAACTGGTCGAGCATTCCTTGGGTCAGCACCACGCCAGCCAGGGCCCGGTTCATATCATTGGCGGTGACGCGGCCATGGTGAATCGTCTGGATCTTGATCAGGGAGCGATAGGTACTTACCGGAAAAGGTGCCGCACCGATATAGCCGCTGCGCGCCAGGGCGTCACGGGCGAAACTGCGACCGCGCTCGGTCAGGCCGTAGCGCAGTGCCTGTACACTCGTCTGTCCGACCTGGCCAAGCACCTCGACGCGACCGTCCTTGCGCAGGAACGCCAGGACCTCTTCCAGTACCGCGCCGGTCAAGGCCAGGCGCTCCACCAGCCGCGTCATGTCCAGCACACCGGCATCGTGCAGATGCTTGCACACCAGCTCACCCAGGAAACTGTCGGTCAGGCCGGTGTCACGAATGGTGCACGGCTGAGGCGCCAGGCGTTGTACCGCGTCCCGTTCGCTGGGGTAGGCATCGCTATCGTTGATGACGTGCATGACTAGACTCCCCAGCCGTCGGCAACCAGTTGCCAGTAAACGCTGTTCAAAGTACCGATCAGGATCGCAATCGAATAAGGAAAGGGTTTGCCGGCCACCTCATCCGAAGTGGGCGCCAGATAAGACTGGGCTCGCACAATCAGCCAATAGCGCCCCAGGGTCTGGAGCAGTTGGCCGCGGGCCAGAACGATCAGGAAACCGCACACACCGCCGGCGATAAGGCTGAACAGCGCCGCCCACAGTGCGTAATGAAAAGGCAGGAAGCTGCCGACCATGGTCATCAACTTGACGTCACCGGCGGCCATGCCACCGACTGCATACATAGGCAGGAACAGCCCGAAACAGATCAGCATGCCCAGCAGGCTATCGCCCAAGCCGGCGATCCCGCCGGTATACACCTGGCCGGCCAATCCCAGGGCAAGGCCCAACAGGACCAGCGTGTTGGGGATGCGGTGGCGACGCAGGTCGCTCACCACCGCCACGCCCAGCAGTCCCAGCATTAGTACCGTCGACACCAGCAATTCCATGGACATGATGCGTCTCCCTAGGGGTGGTTATCGTTAGCAGGCAACGTTGCCATTGGCGGCTTGGCACAACGCCCGGATCTTGGTATCCACGGCGCCGCCCAGAAGGACGAATGCCGCCGCTACCAATACCGTGATCAAGCCACCCGCCACCGCGTATTCAACGATGGTCAGGCCGTCTTCATCTTTGGCGAACTTGCTGATCGAAGTGCTTATTGTCTGGAAAGTCATTTCATGAACCTCACGCTCGTAAGTAGTAGTAGTGCTACGAAGTTGGAGGGGACAGCGCGAAGTCCATTTGATTTATTCGTTGTACTCACTGCAAAAGAGTCGCAAGCGTTATTCCTTGAGGGTTACCGTGTCCCCGTCACCGTAAGTCGTCGCTGTCAGCAGGCAACGTTGCCGTTGACCGCCTGGCACAGTGCACGGATCTTGGTATTCACGGCGCCGCCCAGGAGAACAAACGCTGCGGCGACCAATACGGTGATCAACCCACCGGCCACGGCGTATTCCACAATGGTCAGGCCATCTTCATCTTTGGCGAACTTCAGTACCGAAGCCTTGATTGTTTGAAGAGTCATTTCGCACACCTCATCGGGGTTGTTTTTTCAAGGGCAGTACATTGCGAACTGCCTGATGCAACCCTAGTCAGCAGGTGGTGATAGCCGTTAGGAGGATTTTGCACATCGCTAGGATTTTTTTGCGGGGATCCAAGGTTGTGCCGTGCCATCGACACCCCCAGGGACCACCGTTTGAGGGGCATCGCGCTAAAAGGTGGTGGTTTTATAAAAATTTATTCGGCGAGATAGTGGCACATTGGCAATACTGCTAGCTAAAGGGCAGTAAGCACCGCTGAGTAAGCCTATGACCTCACACCTGACGGGCAAGCCAAAGCTGTTGTGGTTCGATCTGACTCACGATCGCTCCACCAAGGAACTCATCAGCCAGTTCGAGGACACCTGCGACTGCACGTTGGCGAAAAACGCCATGTTGTCCAATGGGGAACAGGCCGACATGATCTGCATCCATTTCGACCGTCCGGACACGCCAGGCTTGAGGCGTTTGCTGGAGATCAAGCGCACCGTCCCGACTATCCCCATCACCATGTTTACCGTGCAGCATTCCGAAGAGCTGGCAGTCTGGGCCATGCGCTCCAGCGTCTGGGAATACATGGTGCTGCCCTTTTGCGCCACCGAGCGTAAGCGCTATCTGACAGCCGTGGTGCAATTGTGTGAACTGCGCCGCCATGCCAACGGCCAGCGCAAAACCTCGCAGATCGACCATTCCCCGACCCTGCCGGACAGCATCCGCCTGACCGCAGGGCACCAGAAACACCAGGCCCTGAGCCACATTATGCTGTACATCGACCAGCATTTTCGCGAAAGCATCGATCAACGAGACCTGGCAAAGCGCTGCGGTATGACGACATTTCGTTTCAGTCGCCTGTTCAAGGAGGCCAATGGGCTTGGTTTTACCGACTACGTACTGAACAAACGCATGAGCTTTGCCAAGGAGCTGCTCGACAACAGCCAGATGCCTATCACCAGTATCGGTTATGAGGCCGGTTTCAAGGACCCCTCCTACTTCGCCCGCGCCTTCAAGCAATACGCCAACTGCACCCCCAGTGAATACCGTTCGGCCTACTCGATACGCAGCGCAAGCCCTGCACAAACGCCGGATGATACGGCGATAGAAGCGCTCGAAAGCCTTGTGCATAGCCTTGAAGGTTGAAGGTTTTTTCGAGAAAGAGCCCTGCGAGCGTGCGACGCAAGGGCTCAAAGGCTCAAGGAGCGAGCTTTCTTCTCTCGATAGGGACTGACAGAACAATGCTGGTACGCGTCTCACCGTACGCATTGATATTGGCAATAATACTCTCGATCTCAGCCATCGACCTGGCATAGATCCTGATCAGATAGGAGTCGTTACCGGTGATGTGCAGGCACTCAACGACTTCGGGGATGTCGGTGAGCGTCGCTATGAGTTTGGCTTTCGCCGGTTTGAGGGTGGTGATGCCAACGACAGCGGATATGCCGTACCCCAGTTTGGTTGGATCTAACTGAGCGCTATACCCCTTGATCACCCCGGAGTCTTCCAGTTTGCGCAACCTGTCAGTGGTGGCGGGAATAGAAAGACCCGCGTGTTTGGAAAGCTCTGTGATAGAAATGCGGCCACAGTCCTGTACCTTCCCCAGGATTTTTACGTCTATACGATCCATGTGCGTTTCCCCCAGAAAAAGTATAAATTTTAATGAAAAGCCCGTGTTTTTCATTAAAAAAATCATGCCCCAAAATAAAGCAGAGTGCTAGTCTATTTCCTGCCTGAAAAGCCTAAAAATAATCTGGGCAAGCAATAGCTCTCCTCTTTAGCACGACGCACTGCCTAATAAAATAATTTCTCTCCAGGGATGGTGTTCGCATGGAAGATGAAAAAATAAAGTGCAGCAAAAAGTCTGACCTTTTCACCCGTTACATTGGAACGCAAGTCCTAGAACTTCGCAGTTTCAAGAGGGATCAATTCCTGATGTACTTGACGGGCGTCAGTTTCTTTTCAATAGGCGCCACGTGTTTCATCATCAGCCAACTGGGCACCGACCCATTAGATGTCCTGATCATCTCGATAGATAAAATACTGACATTCGGAATGGGCATTTGCTCGGCGATCGTGTCGTTATTCTTTCTAACTTGGTGGATGCTTTGGAACAAAAAATACCCGCCAATAAGTCCATTCATTACAACGACACTGACAGGCCTGCTGATTGATCTCTGGTCCCTGCTCGGGCTTGGAGAGTATTTGATCGTCAGAATGAATGCATACACATTATTGGCGACGGGCCTGGTGTTGTGCGCCTATTCATCGGCACTCATCATCATGAGCGGTATTGGCATCAGAATCATGGACCTCGTGGTACTGACCATGGTTTCCAAATGGGGCTGGTCATTCACCAAAGCCAAGATGATCATTGAAATCGGTATCTTCTCGACTGGCTGGCTTTTAGGCGGCCCCTTTGGCGTGGGAACGATTGCCTTCCTGCTGGTGATCGGCCCGCTTATTCAACCCTTCATGAATATGAATGCCAAGCGCTTTTCACTTAAGAACTACGGACTGATCCGCGCTTCTTCTGCTTACTAATAACTACAAGATGACGGCCACCGCTGGCGGCGGCATTGTTTCGCCTCGACTATTTTAACCGATGATGTTGATAGCAACTTCCGTGATGAGGAGTGAGAGATGGACACTGCAAAAAGTAAAAACTGGACCCTGGACAGCACCCCGGCAAAACTGGAAGAAATACTTCCAGGGGGCGCGGTAAAGTGTCATCTTTCCCCACGAAATTGTGTCATACAGGAGGGCAAGGTAGGTTTTTGCAAAGTGCGCGGAAACCGTGGAGGTCGACTCGTTACTTTGAATTACGGCAAAGGCGTTCACAGCACCGAAGAAACCATCGAAACCGAGGCAGTGTTCCACTTTGCTCCTGGTGAGCGAATTCTTTCCCTGGGCAACATCGGCTGCATGCTCAACTGCGGTTATTGCCACAACTGGAAGACCTCGCAGGCCAAGTATGTCACCGACAAAGACGTCTACTACTACACCCCTGAGCAGGTAGTGGAAACCGCGCTCAAGCATGGAATACGCGTTATTTCCTGGACCTACAACGACCCTGTGGTCTGGCATGAATTCATCCTCGACACGGCAAAGCTGGCCAAGGAAGCGGGCCTGATCAACCTCTATAAGTCAGCCTTCTTTATCAGTGAAGAAGCCATTGATGAGTTACTGCCAGTCATTGATATTTTCTCGATTTCACTCAAATCCATTTCCCCCGAATACTATCGGAAAGTCACAACAGGCTGGGTAGAGCCAGTCCTGGCCGGTATCAAGAAAGTCTACGACGCCGGCAAATATGTTGAAGTCAGCACCTTGATGGTGACCGACATCAGTGACGATGAAGACACCGCCCGGAAAATCAGCCAATGGGTACTGGATGAACTGGGTCCGAATGTGCCCCTGCACTTCGTACGGTTTCACCCCGATTACAAAATGAGCAACAGTATCCGCACCCCCGTGGACCGGCTCCTGAAAGCACGGGACGTTGCGCGGAGCATGGGCGTCGAGCATGTCTACCTGGGTAACGTAAATGATATCGAGGGCACCAACACCAGTTGCAATAACTGTAACGCCCTGCTCGTCACCCGCTACGGTTTGAACGCTGAAATAATCGGCCTGGACAGCAAAGGATGCTGCTCCCAGTGCGGACACGATGCGCATTTCAAATTGCTGGGCGAACCCGAAGCGAACACAACTGTTGAACTGCAGGAGGAGGCACTGAGCGATTACGAGAAGCGAAAATTCGAGTGGCACGGGGATATCGTATCGCTGCACGCCCAAGTACTGAATACCGAAGACTTCGAACAGACTGTGTACCTGCGGCGCAATTATACCGACGGGCACAACAGCGATTGGAAATCGCTGACACTGCGAGCGCATGAAAGCTATCGATTCATTATCGCCAAGGCACGCATCGATGAATCAGGCCCTGAGGTCTGGCTTCCCAAGGGAGTGAACTCTAACCTTCATGAAGTATTCGACAGGGCTCACTTCCCAACCGAGTCGATTGAAGAGATTGGTATTTCGCAGAATGACATTACCCCGACCATTGGTTATGAGGGCAAGCAGAACATGTATGAGCAGGTCATCAAAATGGTCAGCCAGTCATGAATGTGTCTACTGAAATACTTCATATCAAGGTGGATGATCGAGAGGCCCATCCCTCGGTAACACCTATTTATCAGTGCAGTGCTTTCAGTGCGGACTCGGCGTTCTTCTACTCGAGAAAAGCCAACCCCAATGTGACTGAATTGGAACAGGTTGTCGCGGCCCTGGAAGGCAGTGAATACGCCTTGGCCTACAGCACTGGGATGAGCGCCATTTACATGGTTTTGGAGCTGTTGAAACCGGGTGGCTCGCTGGTAATCAACAAATTCATCTATGGCTGTTCCTATAAGTTGTTTCAGAGGTATGCGGCACGTATCGGTGCGCAACTGACGATCCTGGACCTCACCACAGAAGAAGGTTTGAAAGCGTTGCCGGCGAACGTCGACATGGTCATTTTTGAAACACCGACCAATCCGTTCCTGAAAGACATCGATATTCACGCGGTCAGCAAGGCCGTCAAGCAAAATAACCCACAGGCCCTGGTGGTCGTTGACAACACTTGGGCCACCCCGATATTCCAGAAGCCACTGAACTTTGGCGCCGACATTTCACTGTACAGTGCAACGAAATACTTCTCCGGGCATAGCGATGTCATGGGCGGTTTGGTACTGGTCAACAATGAAGTGATTTATAACCGCTTGCTCGAAGGGCGCTTTTATTCAGGCTCGATACTCACCCCCAATAGCGCCTGGCTGCTTCGTCGAAGCATGCAGACGTTCAACCTGCGAATGGAGAAACACAGCCGTACCACGTCCAGCATGCTCAACTACCTGCGAGAACTGCCTTTTATTGAGAAAGTTTATTATCCGCGGGTCGATGGCAAACAATTGACCGGCTATGGCGGCATTGTGTTCGTTGATATCCGACCCGACTTGGTTGCCTTCTACAAAACGTTTACCGGTGCGCTCAAGTGGTTTGGCACGGGCACGGGAATGGCCTGCGTGACTTCGATGGTTGCGCAGCCCTTTAGTGGTAGTCATGCCTCAATGACCGATCAGGAAAAAGCCGACATGGGCATTGAAAAAGGCTTGGTTCGATTGTGCTTTGGTTTGGAGGACCTTGAGGATCTTAAAGCCGACCTGCTGCAAGCATTCGAAGCCACGGAGAATAAGGTCAATCAAAAAAGCTCACTCAATCCTGCCTGACGGGTGGTAATCATCAGCAACGAGCCTTAAAAGGGCTCGTTGCTTTTTTAATGGAGCAGCGAGATTGTCCAGCGCATTCGAAAACACAATATTCGAAGACCCCATTCTGAACGTTATCCACCTTCTAAACTCCATCGCCCAGGAAAACCCGGAAGCCATTTCCCTGGCTTCAGGTCGGCCGGATGATGAGCAGTGTGACCCCGTGCTCATCGACAAGGGGTTGTCCCGTTACCAACAGCACGTCGCCAGTACTGAGCAGTCACTTGCAACACTGCTTTGCCAATATGGAAAAACCGCTGGAGTCATCAATGACATCCTCGCCGACTATTTGCAGGTGGATGAAGGGATAAAAGTTCTTAACCCTGAAAGCATTGTGGTGTGCATGGGCTTTCAAGAAGCGTGCACTTTGACGCTCTTATCCATCTTTGAGGGCGGCGGTATTTTATTGGTGCCGGATCCGGTGTTTTCCGGGATTACGGGGATTGCAAAACTGCTAAGGATAAAAATCCTACCCGTGCCCATGGCGACCTTTCTCAACCCCACTGCCCTGCGCAAGGTAGCTGAAGACCTTGAATCCAGAGGGGAAAAAATTAAAGCACTGTATGCGATTGCGGATTTCAGCAACCCCACCGCCGACAGCCTTTCCTATCACGACAGGCGGGCGATGCTGCGTTTAGCCAAGGAAATGGATTTTTTCATCCTCGAGGATACTGCCTACAGCTACTTCAGATACGAGGGAGAGAAAATTCCGTCGATGAAGTCGATCGACAGCAGCCGAGTGTTCCTGCTGGGTTCATTTTCAAAGTCGATTTTTCCAGGCTTGCGCATGGGCTATGTGGTCGCTCCAGAAGGCGACGGGGTTATGCCCTTCAGCACCAGGCTGTGCAAGGCCAAAAGCCTGGTCACGGTCAATACCCCGGCCCTGTGCCAGGCTGTTGTCGCAGGGCTACTGATCGAGAACCATTATTCGCTGAAAGGGTTGAACCAACCCAGAGTGTTGTCTTACACAAACAAAAGAGACCACATGATTAAATGCCTTGAGCGGCAATTCCCACTCAAGGCTGACGCCCGAAGAACGATCACCTGGAATCATCCGGCAGGCGGCTTCTTCATCAATGTGCACCTGCCTTTCGTCTTTGGATATTCTGAAATGTGCGAATGCGCCAAGGACTTCAAAGTCATTGTGTTTCCCACTTCCTTGTTCTCACTGACGAACGACGCGGTTACTCAGGTGAGGTTGTCGTTTAGTAATGCGACAACGCCCGAGGTCACACAGGCAATAGACCGTTTCAGGGCATACGTTGAGTTTAAAATGCCCTGAAACACCCCTCTCACGCTGCCGTGGCCAGCATGACGCCAGTGGCTACTTGGTAAGCGCCCAGAATCGTGATGGTTGCCCCGGAAAGGTAGTTGATCAATTTGAGCTTTGATTGGGCGATCCTGGCCTTGAAAATGGAGGAGAAGCCGCTCAATCCCAGCCACCAGGCCGCCGAGCCCAGAAAGATACCTGTCACCATGGGCAGCACTGAGTGCTGACTGCTTTGATCACTGACCATACCGTCACTCAGCGCGGCGAATATCGCGATAAACGATAAGATCGTCATGGGGTTCGACAGGGTCAAGAACAGCGTGGTCGAGTAGGCTTTGAACATGTTGGCACGCTCACCCGCCATAGCGGTTGCGCCGCCCTTCGATCGGATCGTTTGATAACCAATGTAAGCGAGGAATACCCCGCCGAAAATGCACAACCATGGTTTAAAGCTAATGAGCGTTGCGATGATGGCCGTGACCCCCAAGGCTCCAATAAATCCATAGATCGAATCGGCGGTGGCCGCCCCCAACCCTGTCGCGAAACCGGCTCTCCAGCCGAGCATGAGACTTCTCTGTATACACAACAGCCCAATGGGTCCCACAGGCGCTGCAATGCAAAGCCCGATGACCATTGATTTAACGAAAATCAACATAAATGCACCTCCTGAATGGGTACTGGAAGGTTAGGAGAAGTGCATTTTTTTAGAAATTAATTATTAATCTTCGTCACGCCATATCCCTCAGTTTTGCATGAAGTGCTCTCATTCCCCCTTCATTATTAAGGTGAAGCAACACCCCGACCCTCAGACAGAACAATCCACGAAAATTGTTCGTTAGAGGTTCACGGAGACTGACTCTCTACACCCTGAGGATTGAACTGAGTTTTTCACGCGCATAAAAAAACGCCGCTCAATGAGCGGCGTTTTTTTGAATTTGGAGCGGGAAACGAGACTCGAACTCGCGACCCCGACCTTGGCAAGGTCGTGCTCTACCAACTGAGCTATTCCC